>CAJFOL010000062.1 GCA_904397185.1 uncultured Clostridia bacterium | reverse complement strand
GGCTCTTCTTCGACTCCTTCACCTGTATCTGACATACCACCCTCATCAAACTCTTCTTCATCATCGTAATCACCAGGATACATAATTCTCTCCTTTTCTTTAGTATTCCCAAGAATATAAAATAAATTCTAGGGATCTTTTATCGTATATATTCTATCAAAAAAAATAAAAAACATCAATTATTTTTGATGTTTTTCAATCTACCCACAACACTTTATTCATTAATATAAGTGTTATAATATCAATAAGCCATAAAAACGGTATGCCTATAATCAAAATAATCACCCCTAAAACAATGCCAAATATGGAGTTATTATTTACAGAACGTACAATTCTATAGACACTCCAAACAATGTCCAACATAGGTAGAGCCAAAATTATCTTAAGTATCAGAGGAAGGTCATCCATTGCCTTTATAAATTTTGCCATATTTTTCTCCTTTTCTAATATATATGCCTCTTTGTCAACTTTAGACAACAAATTTAAAAACTTATTTTTTATCTTACCAAAGAGCAAATTTTTAAAAATTCATTAGGGTCGAGGCATGCCTGGCCTATAAGAAAGCCGTTGATATTCTTGCAACTGTTTAACTGCTTGATATTCTTTGAGTCTACACTGCCACCATAGACAATCCTAATACTTTCAGATGCCCCTAAAGAAAAATCATCGCATACAACTTTTTTTATCTCTTTGACCGCCTCTTCAATTTCTTTAGGCGAAGGTGTTTTGCCAGAGCCAACTGCCCAAACTGGTTCATATGCAATTATAATTCGCTCAAGTTCATTTTCATAAAGTCCTTTTAGGGCAGATTCAATCTGTTCTTTCAAGACTTCATAAGTCTTTAATGTGTTTCTCTCTGCCAAACTTTCCCCGACACAGAGGATAAGCCCAAGCCCATTTTTCAACCCAATTTTAATCTTTCTGTTGATAGACTTTCCGTCCTCTTTGAATCTCTTACGTCTCTCACTATGCCCAACAATTACATAGTCAACTCCGCTATCTTTAAGCATCGCTCCGCTAATCTCACCAGTGTTTCTTCCCTCTTCCTCGTCACTCAAGTTCTGTGCACCAAGTCGAATATTCTTGTCAGCACACCAAAAATCACCAATAAAAAGTGAGGTATAAGGCAAGCACAAGGTCAAATCCAACTTTTCACTATCCACACGCGAAAGAAAGGTGATTAAATAGTCTTTTGTTTGCGTTGGTGTCATGTTCATTTTAAAATTGGCTATAAGTGTTTTCATTTTAACTCCTTATATTTTAAAAATCATTTTTTAGTATATAATTATTGTATTTTTTCTTGTATAACTTCAATAGCAGGCAAAGTACCCTCTTCAAGATACTCCAAAGTCGCACCGCCCCCTGTTGAGAGATAGTTAAACTTTTTGCCGAGATTAAATAGGTTTATCATAGCGACTGTATCGCCACCACCAGCCGAGGAGTGTGCTTTTGAGATCGCTATAGCCTCAGCGATGCTTCGTGTACCATTTCTAAAGTTGGAATTTTCGTACATACCTACGGGACCATTCCAGAAGATTTCTCCCGCGCCATCAATCTCTTTTGCATAATATTTGACCGTTCTCGGACCTATATCATACCCCACCATATTGCCACGAAGATTAGTGGCAACAATAGGATGAGGGTCCTTCCCTTTTATGCAAACATGGTCTATAGGAAGTAAAATCTTTTTGCCGAGTTCGCTTGCCTTGTTTAAAACATTTGTCGCAACCTCAATGTTCTCATCATCAACCTTTGATGCACCCACATCAAACCCTTTTGCCTTCAAAAAGGTATAAGCCATTGCCCCACCTATCAAGATAGTATCCGCTTTTTCGATAAACCTCTCAAGAATTTTAACCTTTGTCCCTACTTTTGAACCTCCAAGCACAACCACGAACGGCCTTTTTGGATTGTTGAGTATTGTGTCAAGATTGGTAAGTTCTTTTTCCATCAAGAACCCTATCGCATTAGGCAAAAGCCTTGCAAGACCGTAAGTGGTCGCATGCTTTCGGTGAGCAGTACCAAAAGCATCGTTGACAAAAATGTCGCCCATTGATGCAATCTCTCTTGCAAACTTCATGTCACACTCTTCCTCTTCTTTGTAGAACCTCACATTCTCAAGCAGAAGAACATTCCCGTCTTTTAGAAGTTTTATTCTCTCACGCGTCTCCTCACCAAGCACAGTAGGTGAAAAAGATACACCGCACTTCAAGTTTTTTGATAGGTAAATGGATATCGGCCATAGACTTTTTCTTACATCATACCCATTAGGTCTGCCAAGGTGTGACAAAATAACCACCCTCGCCCCCTTGCTTGTCAAAAAACGAATTGTCGGCAGTTCATTTTTTATCCTTGTCGCATCGAGGATTTTTCCACCCTCGTCAAGTGGAACATTGAAGTCCACTCTAAGCAAAACCACTTTGCCTTTTAAATTTACAAGGTCTTTGATAGTTCTCTTCATACTCTCTCCTATATTTTTATTTTACAACTTTTTAAAGATTATTCAAAACTATTTGCTCAATAATTCCTTCAAAATGTTCAAACTTTTCTCCACCGAGTCGCTTGTCGCAAGTTCCAGTCTTACCTTGGATGAACCTTCCACCCCACTTGCATACCACAAAAAGTGCTTTCTTAGGTATAATGTTACCCAAGCCTCATCATAAAACCTCTGCAAGACCTCCACATGCCTTTTAATTACCTCAAACTTATCCCCGTCAAACTCTTTGCCCTGAAGTTCGGTGAATATCCATGGTCTGCCTTGAGTCCCTCTACCTATCATAACTCCGTCAACACCAGTCTCAAGCATCCTTTGATAACTCTCCTCGTCCACCACGTCTCCGTTGCCGATGACAGGTATTTTAACACTCGCCTTAAGCCTTGCAATCGCCTCAAAGTCCGCCCGTCCACTGTACCCCTGCTCACTCGTCCTGCCATGAAGGGTGATAAAACTCGCCCCGTTCTCCTCACACATTCTCCCAAACTCGGTGCTGATGTCCCTGTCATAGCCCAGCCTAAACTTGACCGACACAGGCACCCTCGCACTCTTGACGCAAGATGAGATAATCTCACTCGCCTTAACCATATCCTTCATAAGTGCACTGCCCTCGCCGTTCTTGACTATCTTCGGAGCAGGACAGCCCATATTGATATCAATGATATCATACTTTTCAAGTATCGGGTTTTGCACCGCCTTTGCCATAATATCACTCTCATGCCCAAATATCTGTGCGACCTTTATCTTCTCGTATGGCGAGGTAATCGTCATCAACATAGTCTTTTTAGGATTGTGTAACATTGCCTGACACGATAACATTTCGCTATAGGTCGCATCTGCACCAAGCACCGAACACACCTCTCTAAAACCCACATCACTAACCCCCGCCATCGGAGCCAGCACCAAACCTTTTCCAAAATCAATATTGCCAATTTTCATAAAGATAGTGTAGCAGTTTACACAATTTTTTGCAAATGATATTGAGAATAAAAAATACAACTTTAAGGTTCATCTTTTAAAGTTGTATTTTTTAATTTAAAGTAACTCTGAAATGTCAAAAATATTTTAAAATTATTTTTTAATTTTTAGTATAAACATAGTATCCATCTTCATTAGCCGTCTCACTTCTTGTAAACTCGCTTGTATCATCAAGATATGAATTTGTAAGTCCTAAATCATCAATCAAATTTGCAGGTACAAGTACAGTATCACGACTAGTGATCTTACTAAGTAAATTTCCACAAGCTAATCTTGATGTAGCATTTTCAAACACATATTGATTAATAGTGACCGAAGTAAGTCTAATACAATCAAAGAATGCACGTTCTCCTATACTTGTCAATCTTGTACAGTTGCTTAAATCTACTTCTGTAAGTCCACTGCAATCCCAGAATGCATAATCTCCGATTGCTTCCAAACTTGTACAATTACTTAAGTCTAATGCACCTGTAAGCCCACTGCAATCATCGAATGCATAATCTCCGATTGCTTCCAAACTTGTACAGTTACTTAAGTCTAATGCACCTGTAAGCCCACTGCAATATTGGAATGCATGCTGATTGATTTCTGTTGTTTTACTATCTAATTTAAGTGTTATCAGAGAATCTCTTGCTACCGCTGGTACTAAGGCTATAAAATCACCTTCACTATCATCAACATAATATTTTATATTATCTATTGTTTGTATTCTACTTGCTGGCTTTTCCCCTGTTAAATCACTTGCATTGTATACTACTTTTGCATATTTTCCTACACATCCATAAGAAGACGAGCCTGCAGTGATTGTTAAACTTGAATAGTTATACACTTCAGCAAGTGAATAACAATTACCAAATGCATTGCTAAATATATTGGTACTCGAAAAACTTGATGGTAAGGTGATACTTGTAAGCCCACTATAATTAAAAATATTATTTTCTATGCTTTTTAAATTTGTACAATTGCTTAAATCTACTTCTGTAAGTCCGCTGCAATCAGCAAATGCTTGATATTCTATATTTGTCACTCCTTCCGGTAAGGTTATTCTTGTAAGTCCACTGCAACCAGCGAATGCATATTCTCCTATGCTTGTAATATAATTTGGTATAACTGAGTTTTTGCAACCAAGGACCAATGTATTAGTTGCTGTCTCTATTAAACAATTACCCTCACTATGATATACACTATTCCCTTCCTCTACTTTTATTGTTTCGAGTCCGCTGCAATCAGCAAATGCTTCACGCGTTATGCTTGTTACACTTGATGGCAAGGTTATACTTATAAGTCCACTATGCCCAGCAAATGCACGCTGATCTATACTTATAATATAATTTGATATAATCGAAGTTTTGCAACCTAATACCAGCTCGTTAGATGCCGTCTCTATTACACAATTCCCTTCACTGTGATATACTTTATTCCCTTCTTCTACTTCTATTATCTTAAGGTTAATGCAGCCTTCAAATGGTGCAAATCCAATACTTGTTAAACTTGCTGGTATAGTGATACTTGTAAGACTTGTGCAATATGCAAATGAATTTTCTCCAAAAGATTCAAGCTTTGATGGAAGAGTAATGCTTGTAAGTCCACTGCAATTCTCGAATGCATAATCCCCTATATCTGTCAAACTTGATGGTAAAATTATTTCTGTAAGTCCAGTGCACCCCTCAAATGCTGATTGTCCCATAGAAGTCCATTTTGTAAGATTACTTAAATCTAATTTTCCCTTAAGTCCGCTGCATCCACAGAATGCTTCGTAATCTATATCCATCAAATTTAAACAATTGCTCAAATTTATATTTGTTAGTTTAGCGCAATTCCTAAATGCATAATCTTCTATCATTGTCAAACTTAATGGTAAACTTACCTTCGTAATTCCAATGCAATCCTCGAATGCCCTATCTCCTATACTTGTCAAACTTGTACAATTACTTAAGTCTAATGCTCCTGTAAGTCCACTGCAACCATAGAATGCCCTATCTCCTATACTTGTTACATCAAATTCATCACCATCCATCCAAACACCATCTACTAATGATACAGTTGAAGGTATAACTATATCAGTTGGTGGTGCTTTTTCTTCATCAAAGTCAGTTAGTTCAACTGTGCCATCTCCATTTTCTTTAAATGTAAAGTAGTCATATGTTTCAACATAATATTGATCAAAAAGATTCAATTCATAGTCAAAGTCTGCTGTCACTGAATTGTTCTTGTTTGTCACTGACATGGTAATTGTAAAGGTTGTGCTATCATTTTCTTGCCCATTTGGTTGAAGTGTTATATCTGTTTGATTTGCATACTCTTGTCCATCACGTTTTACAACCTTTTCAAAATTTTCTGCAGTACTTGATAGTGTATCATTAAGATTCACTCTAAGTGTGTTTTGTGCACTTAAATTTTCCACTGTGATTGTCACTTCAATCGGTGTGGCTTGTGAGTCAAAGGCAAGACTTAAGTCATTCCATACTGTTGGATCGCCTTGTGTACTCTCTGCCGAATATGTAACGTCTAAATTGCTTGGGCTTGAAGTATCATTTGCTATACTTCCTGTCACATGAGCGTACACATCAGTGGC
>CAJFOL010000061.1 GCA_904397185.1 uncultured Clostridia bacterium | reverse complement strand
TTTTTTGTCAAGCAAATTGATGCACTTCGCACAAACTTTTCCACCAAAAAAGGCTACTACCCTGTACGGCTTCGAAAAAAGTGAGATTTTTGGGGTGGCTAAAGCCAATTTTATAATGTTTTTATTAAAAAATGATGCAAACTAAGTTTGCTTAGGCGACATTTGGTCGCTGATCCACTTTTTATTTTGATATTTTTTGAGGTTTTATCCTTGACAAAGTAAGGCTTTTGTATTATTATATCTTTACAGTTTTATTTAAGGAGTGGTTATGGATAAGAAAAGAACACCTATTACGTCATTTCAATCTTATGAATTAGGCGGAGTATACAACGTTTATGAATACCTTGACGAAAATGGAGAGAAAAAGGTCGACAAAGTAAATAGTGATAAAATAATGGATTTATCAATAAAATTTAGCAGAGTCAACCTTGAAGGTATTATAAAAAAGACAGATAAAGGCATCAAGTTCTGTTTCGAAAGATTTTCAAATCCTCATTCAGAAAATGATAAAATCAGATATACAAATCAGTTTAGGCATCATATCTACACCTTTATCAACGATTATTTAAAGAGAAAAAATAAGGACATTGATAATGAAGAGGCCATTGACAAAGTCTCAGAAAAATTAACAAATATCATCGCAGACTTCAAAAACGAACACCCTAATGTTGATATCAAGGCAGTATTAGAAGAAATTTGTCAAAATATCGATCTAGAAAATGATTTTATCATTATTCAAGTGCTTAGAGAACAACTCAATAACTTACAAAACGTAGAGTTAGAATCAGAGCAACAATAGTCGCTTACAAATAAAAATATCACTTAAATAAATTGGGTGATATTTTTTATGCAATTTGATTAACTTGAGTGATATTTTTTATGCCACTTTGGAAAGTGCGGACTTAAAGCCCGCCGAGTTTGCTAGGCAAACTCGAAACCTTTTAAGCAAACTTAAAAGGTTCCTTTCCAAAGTGGGCATCATAAAAACGAATGCAAAATTCAATGATTTATAAAACAAAAGAGAGCGAAAAATTCGCTCTCTTTGAATATTAAATTATTGTAATTCTGGTCCCTCAGGTCCTTCTTTAACCTCTTTTACAGTTTTGTCTTCCGTTTTATCTTTAGACTTAGGTTTTAATTTAACATGAATACTTTTTATTTTAACATTTTCAGGCAAATTAGCCATAATAGTATTTTTCAATATTTCTTCAGGTATTGTGTATTCTATATTACTCATATAAATAGTCCTCCGTTAACTTGTCTTTATAATAGCATATTTTTTTTGATTTGTAAATACCTTTTTTAAAAAAAATTACATTTTTTGCGGAATCTCTATTGCCAACACATTTAGAGCCTGGGCGAGTTTATTTTTAACCAGCATCAACAGTGCTATAAAACTTTGTTTTTTCTTCTCGTCCTTTTCATTTACAACATTGTGGTTATTGTAAAAGGTCGAGAAAGCACTTGCGAGGTTGTAAGTTGCAAGGCATAGAGGTGAAAGTGTCTTATTGTTGTAACAAATCTCGTATGCGGAATTGAGTTTTAAAATATTTCTAATGATTTCCCGTTCTTCATCATTATCTACATAAAACTCGCCTTTTGCCTCTCCTGTTTTTGCCAATATTGAATTTATTCTAACAGCGGTATATTGAAGGTATGGACCAGTCTTACCTTCAAATGACATAAACTTGTCAAGGTCAAAGACATAATCTTTATCGACATTATTTATAAGGTCGCCAAACTTCATTGCTGACACGCCTATTTTTAAGGCAAGGTCGCGGTCAAACTCGACTCCGTTTGATTTTAGTTTTTCGCTAGCCTTATCCACAAGCATATCAATGATATCTTCAAGTTTTATTGTATCACCACTGCGGGTTTTAAATGGTTTGCCGTCTTTTCCATTCATGGTGCCATAGCCTATATGCAGAAGTTGTTGACTTTTTGGAGATATCCCTGCCATCTTGCAAACTCTAAACACCTGTACAAAATGATTTTTTTGTCTAAGGTCAACGATATATTCAATTCTATCAGGATACCCAAACATTTCATTTCTCATCAAAATGGTGGCAATATCAGTTGTGGCATACAATACTCCCCCATTATACTTTTTGATTATTGCTGGTGGCATAGGGTTTTTGTATCTTTGAACTTCGTCCTCGCTTGTCTTTGGAATAGGTATATTTTCGCCCTCCACTGCAACGTCAACGACCAAAGCACCATCGCTCACTCTTGTAAGCCCTTTATCCTCGATAATCTTTATTGCCTTGTCAATATAATCTTGTGCATCGCTTTCACCATACCACAAATCAAACTCTGCACCAAGTTCGCTATAGTGTTTTTTTATTTCCTTAACAGAGACTTCTCTTATTATTTTATATACAGTATAGTAAGGCTCTTCTTTATTTTGAATTTTAAGTGTCCATTCGTCTGCCTGTGCCTTGAATTGTTCGTCAATATTTTTTCTCGCACTTGCCTTTGGATATGCCTCATTGAGCATATCAAGGGTTATTACAGGTTCCTTTCCTTTCCCTTCAAAATAATAATCCAGTTTGCCGTCCAAATAAAGTTGAAGTTCGGTAAGACCCATTTGCAGTCCCCAGTCACCCAAATGCACATCGGCAATCACTTCATCGCCCAAAAATTTGTATAGTCTTTTGAGACTTTCTCCAATAATTGGTGAGCGTAAGTGTCCTACATGGAGTGCTTTTGCGACATTCGCACCACCATAGTCCATGATTACCTTTTGGCTATGCTCATGCTTAGGCACTCCCCCTCGCTCATCTTTTAAAAATTCATTCCCAATTTGGCTCAGTTTTTTATCGGTCAATTTTATATTGATAAAGGCAGGTCTAACCGCAGAAAAATCAAAATCTTCGTTATTTTCTATATTTTTAACAATATCTTCCGCTATGTCAAAGGGATTTTTGCCATATTTTTTTGCAAGTGAAAAGCAATCGTTGCATTGAAAATCGCATAATTTTGGCATATTAGAAAAAGTGACAGACAACTTATCATTATAGCCTGCCTTTTGTGCTGAATTATTTAACAAACCTATTATCTCTTCGCTAATCATTTTCTCTCCTGTGGTTATAATTGTCGTCTATCTTCAAGGGCCTTTGATAATGTGATTTCATCGGCATACTCAAGGTCGCTTCCCATCGACACCCCTTGAGCAAGGCGGGTGACTTTGACACCTAACGGCTTTAAAAGTTTTGCAATATACATAGCAGTTGCATCGCCCTCTACATCTGGGTTTGTCGCCATAATAACCTCTTCAACTTCGTCTTCTTGCACTCTTTTTAAAAGTTCCTTTATTCTTATGTCGTTTGGTCCACGATGCTCTAGCGGGCTGATTGTACCAAACAATACATGATAAACACCGTCATAATTTTTTACTTTTTCCATAGATAGAATATCTTTAGGTTCAGCGACCACGCAGATAATCTTTCTATTCCGCTTCTGGCAAATATTACAAATCTCTTTGTCAGTGAAATTGCCACAAACTTTGCAAAAGCCAATCTTTTCTTTGGCTTCTATAATCGCATCCGCAAAACGTTTGGCTCGCTCACTTTTTCCTTCAATTATAGAAAAAGCATAGCGTTGAGCAGTTTTGTAGCCAACACCTGGTAGTGTCCTAAATTGTTCGATTAGTTTTTCAATTATATCTTCTTGCATAGTATTCCCTTATCTTCGGTCTCGGACATCAAGTGTCAAACGGAAGTTTGACCTAAAGTCGCAAAGCGACTTTCAAAAAATTCCCCCAAAATTTTTTGCTTGATGCCCGAAACTAAAAACACAATTTTATAGTCAATTTTACATCATGCCTGGGACACTTGGCATACTTTCCTTTTCTTTTCTAGCGATTTGTCCCAGAGCATCATTTACTGCAGATACTATAAGGTCTTCAAGCATTTCGATATCATCTGGGTCTACCACCTCTTTTTTAATCAAAACACTTTTAACCGTTCTATCACCCATCATTTTGACTTCTACCATACCGCCACCAACAGATGACACAAACTCGCTTTCTTCAATTTCTTTTTTCGCTCTCGCCATTTCTTCTTGCATTTTTTGTGCTTGACGCATGAGATTGTTTATATTCGCACCGCCAAATCCACCAAAATTATTGTAACCCATTATTACCTCCTAAAATTTTCAAATTATCTCCAAAGAGTTCTTGTAATTTTTTTATATCCTTTTGGGCAGGAGAAAGTTCTACTTTTTTTATATTTATAACGACATTTAAGTCAAGTCCCTGCCACCGTAGTGCATTTTCAATCTGTCTTTTGCCATCATTTAACAGATTGTAAATCATGCCATCTTCAATGTTTATTAAAAGTTCATTGTTCTCAATTTGGACTTCTGTAATATCTCCACAGGCAACGTGAAGTGCAACTTGTTGGTGTTCCTTTAAATATAGCACCACCTTCCCCCAGACATTTTTTGCACTGAGTCTACCATTATATGCCTGCAGTTTTAGTTTTTTTTTACGTCTTGTTCATTGAGCCCTTCCATTACACATAGAGCCAAAGTCTCCAACAGCAATCTAGGCGAGAGGGTATAACGAAGTTCATTCTCCGCCCCACCAAACGTTTGCATATAAGAGATAAGAGTTCGCTCATCAAACGTCTTTGCCTGCTCTGCAAACTTTTCAAATGTCTCCTGCGGAAGATTTAAAATTTCGTTCGGGTTTTTGCAAGACTTTGCAATAAGCAAGTTTCGTGCGTGCTTTGAAAGTTCCTTAACAAACATTGACAGGTTTTTACCAGATGAGTCTATTTTATTTACAAAATCAAGTACACCGCCAATATCTTTATCTCTTAATAATTCATAAAAATTTAAAAGCAGTTCATAGTCGGTGGTTCCTAAGACTTTTAGCACCCCTTCTTTTGTAATCTTTTTATCAGAATATGCCACAATGCAATCGGCTATTGAAAGGGTGTCTCTCACACTACCCTCACCAGCACTTGCAATAAGTCTTAAAGCATCACTGTCATATTCGATTTCCTCTCTATCCAAAATGTTCTGCAAAAGTTTTATAAGTTCATTTGTTGAGACAAGTCTAAAATCAAATCTAACACACCTTGACAGAATTGTTGCAGGAAGTTTGTGCGCCTCTGTGGTCGCTAAAATAAAGATTACATGAGAAGGTGGCTCTTCTAAAGTCTTCAAAAGGGCATTGAATGCACTGTCTGTCAGCATATGCACTTCATCTATAATGTATACCTTATATTTGGCACCAACCGGCATAAACTTAACTTTCTCTCTAATTTCACGGATGTCATCGACTCTGTTGTTTGAGGCAGCATCTATCTCAATAATATTTATATCACTCTCATTTTCAAGTCTTTTGCAGGTATCACATTGCCCACACGGAGAGCCATTTATGTTGTGTTCGCAGTTTACCGCCTTAGCAAAAATTCGTGCAACAGACGTCTTGCCGACCCCACGGGAGCCTGTAAAAAGATAGGCATGATTTATCTTATCACTTGCAATTTGATTTTGAAGTGCATGAGTGATATGTTCCTGTCCTATAACATCTTCAAATGTCTTTGGTCTGTATTTTCTGTAAAGTGCAAGATGTTCCATACTCTCTCCTTGTTTAATTATACAATCATCACTTAAATTTTACAAACAAAAAAACGGCAAAATGCCGAATTTTTTGTTATTTTATAGTTTAACACCGTTGTCGGCTATCAATGTATCCTGCTTAAACACCTGCATTTGAAGTTTTGAGCCAAAACTATTGCTCTTGCATTTAAGCACATACTCATCCCCGCCGACATTAAAAAGATATGTTTCTCCTTTGATAAGGTTTGGCATAAAGAAACTTTTTACAAGCCTCTTGTCAACAAATATCTTAATGTAAGAACCTGCATTTTTTATAACAATCTCATTCTTATCAATGTTAAATTTGAAAGTTTTTCTAAGAATGAAATAAGTAGCAATCATAAAAACTGCAAAAAAAGCCAAAACTGCAATAAATGCTATCAATAACCCATTATTCATGCTTTATCATCCCAATTAAAATTTTCTTTCCCTGCACCTATCTCAAAATGCAGTTTGACTATCCCAATGTCAATTTTAGAATACTCGCCACCAAGATTTGTGAGTCTTACAGTGTTGTCACCCGTTTGTTCTAAATAAAACCTTTGCATATTTCGAGCAGTTGGTGCTTTAAGTGCATACTTAACACCCTCTTTAAACCACTCGGGGCTATTATCACCTATATTGGAAACTTCTTGCACGGTTTTGCTGTTATGCATAACACCCGAAGTTTTCCCGTATCCTATAGCCACAATGCACACAAGTTTTTCGCCTTTTAATATCTTGCAACTGTCAATTACACTTCTTTTATTGAAAGTTAAGGCTATCCAACAACTATTGAGTCCAAGTTTTTGTGCCTCAAGCACACACTTCTGCCCATAATATCCAGCACGTTCTTCTAAGTCTACACAACTTGTTTTACCGATTAAGGCAATATAACTATGGACATTATCAAAAGTGCCATAGTGAACATTTAATCCAACAAAAGCATCTTTGTCATTTGATACAAGTTGAATCTTTAGCCCGCTTTCTTCATTTTGTACATCAATAAATTTTTGAAGTGCCTCAATTTTATCTTCTTCTATGTCCCTATCAATGTAATTTCGAACAGAATGCCTAAGTTCTATCGCTTCTTTATCATCCATATCGCTTATCCTTTTATTCATTAATTAAAAGTCCAGGGAATTGCATCTTCAACACTTAAAAATTATTGTGGAAGTTGAACTACTGGAGCGGTTATCATAGGACCTATTTGAGATTGCACTGTGATTTCCGAAAGAATACAAGCCATGTGACTTGCAAGGACTCTTCCTACTGGACTTGTTTTAAAATATTCAACAGGGTCCTCCAATGATTCATATTCTGATGTGTTTATAAGCACCTCCACACCTATACTTGCCTCTATTGAGAAAATACATTCTGGTTCTGGCTTAACGAATCTTGTAAGAATAACTTTTACCGCATCAGAACGAAGTCTTTGCACAGTCAAATCATCCCAAACTCTCATATTTATTGTCGCACTTGGTTGAGGCTCTGAAAGTCTCTTGTAATCAATCTTTTCAATAATTGGTTTAAAATTCATGTTTCTAATAATGTTTGCCATATATGTCTCCTTTTTATATCGTTTTTATTTTAACATAAATTTCTTTTTTTATCAATTATTATTTCAATTTTAAATAAAAAAAATGCTTTTTAATATTCTTCATCTTCATATTTTGCATCTTTTTTGTCTTTTTTGAACTGTTTAAAAGCATCTTCTAATAAATCTAACTTTATTTTCTCTACAATTACTGCTATAAATTCGCTATTTGTCACCTTAAAATCCATCTTGTAAACGACTATATTAACATATTGATTAATATTCAATAGTCCACCATTTTTGTAAGAATATCCTATTGCATTTCTGATATTTCTCTCTACATTTGCACTGCTTGTATTGTTCATCTTTGCAACAGTAGGATATAACTTTTTGGTAACATTTCTTATCATATCATCGTATACAAGACATAGACTGATCGCATCTCGAAGATAATTAAACCCCTTTAAATTGGGAGTAATTCCAAAATAGTATAGATTTTCTGTCACATAATCAGGAAATTGTTTTGTTTTTAATCTGTTGTCAAATGTAATTGGCTCGTCTTTTGTCCTGTTAAATTCAACTGTAACAAAATCATTTCCATATAAACTATTTACATAATCACTTAATGCCTCTCTTCCAAATGAATTATCATTTTCTACCTCGTTTATAAATGCTTCATCCATAATCTCTCCTTTCAAAAGTATAGATAAAGAATATCACAAAATTTGATTTTTGTAAAATATTTTACAAAATTTTACAAAATATTTAGAAATATTTTTTTGATTAACAAAATCTTTTTTGTCACAATCTGTCATAATTTGTCGAATTTATTATAAAGTAACTATAATTTTAAGTTTCTTCAATTTGCAAATCGCAATTTATTAACGATTATTTTGAAAAAGTTAAAGCACAAAAAAGAGCAATGATTTTGAAGTAAACTCCGTATGGGATACATCATTTTTGCATTGCTCTAAAACTATTTTTTTCGTAACGTATAAAGGTTATAACAAAGATTACAATTGAATTTGCAAAGCAGGAAGGGCACAGGGATTATCATCGTCAACATGGAAGTTGCTATATTATCGGAAGCCGAACTTGCTCGCAAGGGTGAGGCTGATGGTAATAAATACTATGAGATGAGTGTGTAAAACACACAAATTC
>CAJFOL010000060.1 GCA_904397185.1 uncultured Clostridia bacterium | reverse complement strand
TTTTTTTGTCTATAGTGTGTGTTTTGATAGAAATAAAAGTAAAAAATAAACTATAAAATAAATAATTAATTGTTAAGCAAGTAATAGATGAAATCTATTATATTTGAATTAGTTGTCATTTGAAAAGAAACCAAGTGCATAACATTTCGCACCGACATGACAGCCAACCACACAACCAATTTCGCCAATAACAATCTCTTGATTAGGGTCAATCTTTGCTCTAACTTTATCCCTTAATTTTTCGGCAGACTCAATGTAGTCTGTGTGTGCAATGTAGAAGTATCTTGACGAGTCTACATTTTCAATCTTATTCAAAAGGAAATTTTCGGCTTTTGCAGTTCCCACACATTTAGCAATATTGACAACCTTTCCGCCTTGCAGGGTGATAATAGGTTTTACATTCAAAAGTGAGCCGACAACAGCACTTGTAGAGGAAAGCCTGCCAGAATTTTTGAGATATTTTAAATCATTTATGATTGCATAAAGGTGAACATTTCTCTTTAAGCGGTAAAATTCTTCCTTAATTTTTTCAATATCATTTTCTTTTTCCATAAATTTGCAAAGTTCTATAATAATAGCCCCTTGTGCAAGTGTCGCTGCACCACTTTCTTCAATAAAGACGTTTTTCATGCCTAAATTTTCGGCAGCCATTTGTGCTTGAAGTTTTGTTTGACTCATTTCCATTGATATGACAATAGTTATAACAAACACATCTTCTTGATTGACATAAGGTCTATAAAAATCTTCAAATTTATAGGAGTTTGGCATTGAGGTTTTCGGCAAAATGCTTGTCGATTCAAGTTTTTTATAAAACTCTCTTGTTTCAAGTCCCTCAGGGTAAAGTTCATCACCGAAACGCACTTCAATAGGTATAAAAGTGATGTCATACTTTTTCATAAACTCCTCAGGTATGTCACAAGCAGCATCGGCTACAATTTTGTATTTCATAATGTCCTCCACTAGATATTATATATATTAATAAACTAATTTTAATATATCATATTTAAAAAAATGTGTAAAGTAAAAATGCTAATTTAACAAAATAAAATTTTTTTTATTTTTTGGCAAAAATGCTTGATTTTGTTAAAGGTATGTATTATAATGAAAGGCATAAGAGAACATGATGTTCTTTTATGGGTATAGGGGGCAGAACATTGAAGACTATAAACGAAAGGGCGCTTGAAAATATTGAACAGTTTGTCAAGACTTTTCAATTTGAGAATGGTCGAAGTCCGACCTATCGCGAGATAATGAAAGGACAGAAACTATCCAGCCTTTCGCTTGTTGGTCGTTATGTTAACCTGCTTGAAGAAAGGGGGAGTATCAAGAAAAATCCACTCGGCGGAATAGATATTGCCTTTAACATTAACCTTAGCCAATCAGTATTAGCCCCATTGGTTGGAGAAGTTAGATGCGGAGAACCTATACTTGCTCAAGAAAATATTGAATCTGTATATCGTCTACCTACTGAGATTTTCGGCAGTGATAACCTATTTTTGCTTCATGCTAAAGGTGACAGCATGGAGGGTGTCGGCATTCGAGAAGGTGACCTGTTGGTAGTAAAAAAATGCGATACCGCTGAGAATGGCGATATCGTGGTGGCACTTATTGAAGATTCGGCGACCGTTAAAAGGTTTTTTAAGAAAAAAGACCATGTGGTACTTCATCCTGAAAATCCAAGTTATGATGATATAATTACTGTAGACGTAAAAATTTTAGGAATTGTCAAACAATACATTCATAGACTATAAGGAGGCAATTTGTGAAATTAAAACTATTTTGCCCACATTGTGGAAGGTGTCTCGGCGAGTGTTTGGCATCTGATGATACGAGCGACTGTCGAGTGCTTGTAAATGCTCCTCGAAAGAGCAAAAAGAAAAGATTTATTCATAATATGAAATGTCAAAAGTGCAAAAACGAAATTTTTATTGTAATGGAATTTAAAGATTAAAAGGAAAAATCAAAAAATTAGCAAAAAATCAATAAAAAATACGTAAAAATTAATTTTTTTACGTAAAAATCGACAAAATATGTTAAATTATTTAAAACATTTAAAATAAATTCATTATAAATTGATAAATTTAAATTGTTTTTACAGCGAACCCAGCGTTCCCAAAAACGAGTGTTTTTTTGGAATGCTGGGTTTTTGTTTTGTCTAAAAGTTGATTTCTGTCTAAAGATTGATTTTTTGATAAAGCGATTATTCCCTTTCACTGTCAATCTCAAGATTTTTTACATCAACCGATTGATAGTCATGTGGTCTTTCTATAAACTGTCCATTTGAAGTAAAATATGAGCATAGCGAATTTTCTGCTGTAAACAATTTGACACAATATGGAAGCCTTGAACCTATGTAGTTATTGATATATCTTTGCAGTAAAGCATTGTTATTACCATTAGGCAAAACAAGATTAAGTTCGATTTTCTTGTCTAACTTTGCTATCATTCGGTCAATTTCTTCAGGCAGTGGAGCCATTAAGTAAAAATCTTTTATTTTTTGTGCATTTAAACTATGAAATGCCCGCAAACCGACTTCAAGGTCAGACTGAGAGCAAACATTTTTGAAGTCATCAATGCCTAAACTTTGCATAATATTTTTAGCGACATAGGTGGTCAAAAATGTTCTAGTCAACACATCTTTTTTGATTTTATCATCAAAGAGTGATTGAACCTTTGCTATCAACATAATATCATCATTTTTAATTTCAACCTTGCAAGGCAGAACAAGAGGATTGTTGTCATTTTCAATAATCTCATTGACAATCGACAAAAATGCTGGCGAGCAAGAAGTAAAGATAATATTATCTCCACTATATCGCCCACCAGCCTTCAAAAAACTATCTATAAAATATTGGTCCATGTTTATATATTAATATAATTATCAAAACTTGTCAATAGAAAGAAATTTTTTGGTTTAAATAATGCTTCATATTTTATTTCTTATTTCAAAAATAATTCGAAGTTAAAAGAAGAGAGAAGAACGAAAAAAGAAGAAAGAAGAGTACAAACAAAAAAAATCCTACACGGATGGTGAGATAAAGTTTAAAATGCACTGATTAATTTAGTAAATCACGTGTGGTCGCGGGGATAGGAAAACATATTATAAATAGCCCAAGTGTTTGGCAAAACTTTTAAAAGTCGCCAAGCACCTAGGCTTATGGTGCTGGTGGTGGGAGTCGAACCCACATGAAGTTGCCCTCGACAGATTTTGAGTCTGTTGCGTCTGCCATTCCGCCACACCAGCA
>CAJFOL010000059.1 GCA_904397185.1 uncultured Clostridia bacterium | reverse complement strand
TTCCAAATGCGAATGAAACAGCATCGCCGACTTGAGTTGTGGTAACTGTAGCATCGGCACCAGGAGTAAGAGTTGTGGTTGACTCTATAGTGAAGGTATTGCCAGCAGGACCTGTTGCACCTGTCGCACCCGTTGCTCCAGTAGGACCAGTAGGACCTGTTGGACCAGTCGGACCCGTTGGACCTGTTGGACCAGTAGGACCGGTCGGACCTGTTATGCTAAGCCCAATTGGACCAGTCGGACCTGTCGGCCCGACAGGACCAGCAGGGCCAGTAGGACCAGTACTTCCATTTGAGCCAGAAATAATCACATTTCTGCAAGGCCAAGGTCTATTACAACAGTTGTTATTAAAAAAGTTTGTCATTTAAACCTCTCTTAGAGCATTCGCTCCACTCACATATTATGAAAAAAGGATAAAAAATGCTATCATTTTAGACAAAAATGTTGTATAATATCTATATTGGAAATCAAAAATCTAAAATAAAAGGATACAAGAAATGGAAAGAGAAGAGTTTTTTGAAGAAAGATTAAAAAAAGCACAGCGAGTGCTTGCCAGATGCTATACATCACTTGGATATTATAAAGAAAATATAAGACCAAATTATGCAGAAAGTAAAGAGGAGATGATAGGCAAACCTATCTATGACCGCCAAAAGAATTTGTTAGAGGGGGAGAAAAGCCTCAAAGAAGAACTTGCTAAAAAGATTGCCTCATGTTCACTTGAAGATATCGATGATATCATGGAAATATTGAAAAAACATTCAAGCAAAAACAATGAAAATTTTGTCGATAGTTTTATTGATTTTCTAAGAGAACACGATGACAAGAAAATGCCTGATAGGTTGGGCAACGAAATAGTGCTTGACCTCTTCGCAAGTTTTGTCGAGGACCAAAAATCACTCAGCGAAGTTGACGTTGATTTTTACAAGACAGTGCTTGAGCGAATAAGCCAACTTGAAAGTTTTAGCGAAAACGAATAATTTTTATTTAAAATTTTCCGCTTTATTTATCTTTATTAATTTTATTTTTACGTGTAAAAACTATTAAATGTTATTTTTAAATAACAATTCTTTTTTATTTAAATGTCAAAAATGCTTAAAAAACTATGAGATAGAATTTAAAATATTTTGAAAGTTGTTGAGCATAAGACTGGCAAGCCGATTGTATTCGGGTATATTTATCTTTTCAATAAGCGAGGACACCTTGCCTATTGTGTTTGATAGGATATCTTTAATTGTCCCTTGCATTTGAGAGGGGGAGTTAAGTTCAAGTGGGCTTGCAAAGAGCGAATAATATAAATTTGACAGGAGCAGTTCATTGTTATCAAGGGTTTTCAACTGCTCCTCATTTGTTATATTTTCCTTTAAAAGTAGAATATTATCATATATTTCTTGCAACAGTTTTTTTATTTCAGGGAGCAGGGTGTTTTCTGCCATAACATTTATCCTAGGCGAAAAGAGCATATTGCGGTTTAAACTCAACTCATATTTTTCGGTTAGACTGTTGTAATTACAAAAAAACTTGTGCATAGAAATCTCCTTACACAAGTTTAATATGATAAATTTATTGAAAAGTTGACAAAAATCTACTTCAGCATACTAAAAAATTGTATCATGGCATTTAGATTGTTCTGCACGTTTTCGTACTCAGAATCTGTCAGCACATTTTCAGGATATGCCGCCCGTAATATTTCAGGTAGGGCAAGAGTAATGAAAAGCACAAGCACAAGCAAGACTACAACACCGATGATGGTGTTTTTCATTCTTGAGGCGGCTGCCTTTCGCTTGTCGTCACTTTCACTTTTGGCTAGGTTTACTCCAAGAACTATAGCATAGACACTTCCAGCACCACCCACGACAGCAAGTATGGTATAAAGGATAGGTGGCAGGATATCATAGACGTCATTGAGCCATGATAACTGAGTGCCAGTATAAACATAATTTAATAAAGACATTAATACTTGCATTTTTTCTCCTAAAATTTGAAAAAATTTAATATTTCGACTTACTTAATAAGATAATAACATATTTTTAATAATTTTGCAAGAAAATTAATCTTTTTAAAAAGAAAATATAAAAATAAAAT
>CAJFOL010000058.1 GCA_904397185.1 uncultured Clostridia bacterium | reverse complement strand
TCATGCATAGGGGCGAGATAGATTATATTCGCTGTTCCACCCTAATTTACGTTTAATTAACGCCTCAATTAAAGTCTTTACGCCGACACGCGTTTTGCTCCGGAGTTGCCAATTCCATCAATGCTATGATAATTATAACATAAAAACGAGAAAAGTCAAACAAATTTAGCAAAATGGCAACAAATGTTAAGTTAAAAGGTGTTTTTTTAAGTGTATATTTGACTGCAAGAGCAAAAAAATCATTTTTCCATATTGACAATTTATTTTTTAAAGGTATAATTGTTATAGAGGTGAATATGAATAATATCTTAATTGAAAATGTGGCATTTGCCGATTATGAAGACTGGAAGAGAGATACCATAGGACTTTTAGGCGACCATAGAGTTTGGGAGAAGGTAGAAGACCAAAAACTTGAGCAAAAACTTGACAGCCTGAGCGAAGAAGAATTTATACCTTCAGTCTATCGTAAAGCAGGTGACGGCAAGTGGGAAGTTGATATCCTTCATGCATATTTTAGTCAATTGCCAGAAAGACTGCAAAGAGAACATTACAATTTTGCAGAAAAGGCAATCTTTCATGTAGAGCAATTTGGAAAAGGGCTGAGCCGTAGTTATAGAGTAAACAAATGTTTTTCAAATGCACAGACAATGTTGAGCGCAATGAAAGCACCATTTGAGGGTGAATTTGAAATGCTACTACAAAAGTTTAATGAGGCAAAGGCTAGCAAAAGAAATTTCGTCTTTAGTTATAAAAATGCACAACTTTTCACTCGTTTGGACGATGAAAACACAATTTATGGCAAAGTTTATGGTATGACAAAAACGGACTATGAAGAATACAAGGAAGCCTGTTTGTTTAACAGACAAAGAGAGTACAGAAATGCTCTAAGAGGAGATAAATTAGACAATATTGTCGCTAGGGGAGAAAAGGTTATACCACAACATTTGCATGGACTATGGGAAAAATGTTGCTACGTATATCAAAATGATAAAAAGGCAAGTTTGACACTTTTAAAGGTTTTGCATTTGCTGGAACGTCTTGACAAGGGTGAAGATTTTGAAAAAGTGATTAAAGACGTTGACCGTGATGACCTTTTAGAACAGACCCTCTTGGTTAAATTTTCAAAAAATAGCAATGAATTTTCTGATGAACTTAATATTGTAATAAATGATGATTATCAAGAAAATGAATAAAAAATTATATTAAAATAGAGTGTAATTTTTGATTTATTTACACTCTATTTTTTTTGTTATTTATTTTATTTATTAATTTTAATTTTTTAATAATTGTATAAAAATTAAATAAAAAATGCAAAAAATTGAATTTTTGCATTATTTTTTTGTATTTTTATTGTTTTTTTTCAAGATACTCGAGATATTCTTCGTATGTTCCAGTAAAATCGTTATAGTGGTCCTCATCAATTATATCAATTATTCTATTGGCAACTGTTTCAATAATCTCTTGGTCATGTGTTGCAAACAGGATGTTTCCCCTAAAGTTTTGCATACCTTTATTAAGGGCGGTGATACTTTCAAGGTCAAGGTGGTTTGTAGGTTCGTCAAAAATCAATAAATTGCCTTGTTCAAGCATCATTTTTGCAAGCATACACCTTACTCGTTCGCCACCAGAGAGAACATTTGCAGGCTTCAAGTTTTCTTCGCCAGTGAAGAGCATTCTTCCAAGCCAACTACGTATATATGTTTCATTTTGGTCCTTAGAATATTGTCTCAGCCAATCGACAATTGAGTTTGTATTGCCTTCAAAAAAATCATTGTTATTTTGTGGAAGATTGGTGACTTTTATTGTTTTTCCAACAAACACATTTCCACTGTCTTGTTTTTCTTTCCCTAAAATAATATTGAATAAAGTGGTTAAAATTTGGCTATTTTTTGCAAAAAAAGCGACTTTTTGCCCTTTTTCAATGTTAAAGTTAAGTTTTTTGAACATTCCAGCCTTGCTCAGTCCTTCAACTTTTAAAACCTCTTTACCTATCTCTTGTGTGTATTCAAAATTGATATATGGGTACTTTCTTGAAGATGGCTTTATGTCCTCAATGGTCAATTTTTCAAGTTCTCTTTTTCTGCTTGTCGCCTGCTTCGACTTTGAAGCATTAGCAGAGAAACGAGCGATAAATTCTTTGAGTTCCTTTGCCCTCTGTTCTGCCTTTTTGTTTTGGTCTTTCATCTGTCTTAAGATAAGTTGACTTGACTCATACCAGAAGTCGTAATTACCAATATACATATTGATTTTGCCATAATCGACATCGCAGATATGTGTGCAAACTTTATTTAAAAAGTGTCGGTTGTGTGACACGATGATAACACAGTTTTCAAAGTCAAGTAAGAAGTCTTCGAGCCATCGAACGGTTTTAAAGTCGAGGTTGTTGGTAGGCTCGTCTAGGACGAGGATGTCAGGGTTGCCAAATAGTGCCTGTGCTAAAAGTACTTTGACCTTTTCCTTTGGGTCAACGTCTGCCATTTGTTTGTAAAATAAATCTTCACCAATTCCTAGGTTTTGTAGTAGTGTCTTTGCCTCGCTTTCTGCCTCCCAGCCACCAAGTTCGGCAAATTCTGTCTCAAGTTCGCCTGCTCTAATGCCGTCCTCATCTGTAAAGTCAGGTTTTGCATAGAGAGCATCCTTTTCTTTCTGTACCTCCATCAGCCTTTTATGCCCAAGCAGAACGGTATCAAGCACAGTTTCACTATCATATGCATTTTGGTTTTGAGCAAGCACACTCATTCGCTCACCAGGTGTGATAAAGACTTCGCCAGTGTTAGGCTCAATTTCTCCAGTCAAAATTTTAAGGAAGGTAGATTTTCCAGCCCCGTTCGCACCAATTATGCCGTAGCAGTTGCCTTTTGTGAATTTTAAGTTGACATCTTTATATAACACTCTTCCGCCAAAGGCAAGGGATATATTGCTTACTTGTATCATGTTTTCTCCTTTTACGAGCCATTATACTGAAATTGCAGTTAAAAGTCAAGTGCAAGTGTAATTATAAAAAAGAATTAGGCGAAATTATGTTGATTAATTAAAATAAAGATTAATAAAAAAATAATAAATAATTATAATAAATATATATTTGATAAAAAGCGAAAATTATTTGATTTTTTTTCATTAAAAAATTATAATAAAGATGTATAAATGTAAACTCTCTCAAAAAGGATGTGTCTTATATGAAAAAGATGAAAAAAGAAAAGAAGAAAAAAGAACAATCAAGAAGAAGTTGGCCAGTGTGGCTGACCGTGCTACTTGTTATTTTAGGTATAGGCTCAATCTCAGGGGTAACAGTCCTAGGTGTTTATCTTGCTGGCGGATTTAGAGAAAATATCATAAATCCTGCTGACATATATTTTTCATATGATGAAAGCCTATTTAATGCAAACACATCTCAACTTGAAGTAGTAGATGATTTTACACTTACGGTATCTTCATCGACAAGCCATGTCACAAATGACGAGGTGACACTGTCCTTTGAGGGTAGTACCAGTGTTAGCACCTCAAATGGTTACATAAGCAATGGTGTCATTCGAGTACCTCAAAGAGTTAGGATAGGAGAGGAGTTTACAGTCACTCTTTCGACAAGCGAAATTAGAGATGATGATGGAGAGATTCTTGAAGACGCTTGGATAAGCGGTGGTATTGCAAATCTTGTGGCAACTTCCGAGTACGACCAACTTTCTCCAACCGCTCCTCTTCGCATTGCAGTTGACGTTCCAGTATGGGGAATAGAGATAGAGACGACTAACTCAAGAGGGGAGCAGACTAATCAAATTGTAACAGGCGAGAGTTTCTCGGTAAATACGAAATTTATTCCTGCATCGAGTCAGTACTTATATAGCGACAATGAAAATAGTGTAATCTCGCCAGAAAACGTAAGAGTTAAACATACATATTATGTCGCTGATGCTGGCGAATATGCTGGGGCAATAACAACAAGATATGACAGCCCTTATTCTGTAACCTTCCTTGCTGGCGAGCAAACAGTAGATAGTATAACATTAAGAGGTTACACATTCATCCATGCAAATGACCAAATAGAGACAGAAGGCTCGGTAGAAACAACGACAGATGAGGCTTTTTACAACCAAATACTTGATAGGATAGGCAACTGGGGTGACCAAATGGTTCCAGGAGATAGCGACCCTCAAAATTTTGCAACAGGTGACTCACAAAATATCTCTATCGGCATGGCAAGTGTAGGTAGATACACAGTGGGCAAAGCATCTCAGACTATATCCACATCTACAAATCAAAGCATGACACTTTACATGAATAGATATATGTATGACGAACAGGCAGAATTTTTAGGTGTCAACGTATATTCAACCTCTGGCAACAATATAGAAGGTATGCTCGGCAATATTGCAATCAATTTCAGTTATAATTCACAAGACCCTAGCATAGACTCATTCTTGCAAGTTAGCGGTGGAGACTATGTCGAGATTGACGGACTTAGATATTACATGCCTAACACAAATGTGACAAATCTAAACTATAGTTATTGGACACTTCGCTCTTCAAGAGAGGCGGACATAACTATGACCGTTGTGCTTCTTATAGAAAACGAGGACGGCGGATTCTCATTGTTTGGCGAACCTCCATATTATACTGTGACTTTGTCTGTGAGCGAGCATCAAGAGCAACCACTTCAATGGACAGATTCAAGCGATATCAATGTTATGCTTGACTATAATAGTGATGGCAATGTAAGTGCAGAGACAATTAATTTAGAAAGTTTAATACAAATTCCAAGCGATAATATTTATAAAGACCCTGTATTCTTCGTATATTTTGGAGATGGGGAAAAGGATGAAGTTCGCCAAACTGTAAATAGTGTTATAGGCGAAAGTGGCTACAACTATGATCTTGCAGGGATATATGCAACGTATAGCGAAAACCTCTTACTCTTCCCAATTGTCGGTTCTAGCATAACCTTAAGAAATACAGGCTCATTTAGGTTGTATTATGGCACTCTTGTTACCGAAAATGGTGTTCCAGTAATAGAGACGGACGGCTCAGGGAATAGGACATATTCAATAGCAGTCATGAGCCAAGAATATATTTTAGTGACCTGCGAAAAATCGCTTTATCAAGATTCAGTCTCAGCGGGAGAGGTCAACACCGACCAATTTGTGCCACTTGAAAATGGTGAGATTGCTATTGACCAAGGCAACACAAGTTCGCTTGCAATTTCATTCAGAATTGACAGCGAAGCGGTATCAGTGTTCACCGATGAATATAACAGTGGATATATGAGTCTTGTCTTTAGAGATGAGCAAAATAGTGATATAAGTTCCAACTTCACAGTTGAATCAAGTCAGATTTTACTAGACGACATTACAGGTGATAGTATTATTACATATAATGTTTTGGTAAATACTGGCGTGAATATAAACCAAACAAATGGTATATATCTCTCATCTGTCTCACTTAGGTATGATAACACCGAAGACGAGCCTATTGAGTGGGATATGCCAATAGTGGATAAAATCATAAGCATTTATTCTCCAATTGCAAGAGATATCAGGGTTGATACAACTGGCAATCAAACATTTGCTGAGTATATAAATGGACAGACAATGACTGTCAATCAAACATTAGGCACAGACGGCAACTTTGTTACAAGCATTGTGGCTGGACAGACATTCAATTCTGTGACAAACCTTCTCACCGCACTTTTAGGGGTAGATAATAGTTATGTAATTGTTACCGACCAAAAGGGTAGGACGGATACATTGTCAGAGAGTTGGCAGTTTGAATTGGTGGCAGGAAGCGATATCAATGCAATAAACTTAAACGGAAAGACGTTTACATTTAGACAATCAGACAATGCACAGGTCAGCCTTGAACTTGTGACGATAGATGGCAATGCTTCAAGTTTAACAAACGGACAACAACTTAGGTTTACAGTTACCTCTGTTGGTATAACAGATGCTGAAAGTGTTACTTCTTGGGACCCTTATCCAACAGTAGGGTATACTGATGATCAGTTTGAACAATCGGATGTTTCAAATCTTTCTGTAACTTTATACGGTGCTAAAAAAAGTGATGATGGGATTGATGGACGTATAACTCTTGCAAATCTCGTTAAATTCTATGTTGGAGATGACGATTATACAAGAATCAGATTCCAACTTAGCCAGCAATATCTCAATGACACCACTCTTACCGATGAAATGATATTTGACCTATTCAACAGCGACAATGGTATGATAATCCTTTATGATGGCAATGGCGATGTTGTAGACTTAAATACTGAAGATTACAACAATGCACAAAGCATTAAACAACGTTTGAGCGGGCAAGAGATTACTGCAATAGAGTTTAGAAACAACTTTGCAATCGACCATATAATAAGGTTTTCTATAACAGATACAGGAAATAATGGTGCAATCAATTCAACTTTAAGCCTTACTCTTAGATCGGCATACACTCTTTCGGGCGAGAATTATCCTACAGACGTAAATAATCCTCTCTATGCACACGTTGAAACTGATATGATAAACAAAGTTACAAACAACTATTTTGCATATCTTGGCAATGACACATATCCAACTGAGATTGAATCATTATATCAAACTGATGGAAATACAAGTGATATATATTATATAGTTAGCAGTGGAAGTGGTTATATCCTTGTAAATGGCGATGAATTTGACGATACTGAGACTGCCGAGGCACAATCGGTTGGTGAATTTGACCGTACAAACGGCAATATAAAATTCTATGATTTTTGGAATGTTGAGTCACGAAATTTTGCCGTAACATTCACTCCAGAAGGTGACAACTACTTCACTTTGGATAGAGTTATTCAATTCAATGTGACACGAGACCTAGCAGTCGAGAGTTTAAATAATACCTATTATATAATAAGCGGAAAAGAGTATTATGTCACTGACGACTTTATCAGTGTATATAGAAAATCAGAAGAAAACAGTGCAGAGGGCGACCGAACAGACTTACCAGAAAGTTTGACACGTGTCTATGAGTTTGGTGACTACTTTGATGTAATTTTCACAAACAATCATTATCAAATAGAGAAGAAGGACAATTCTCCTTTCCTATTTGAATACAATCAAAAGGCACTTTCAACAACCCTTAGAGTCTATTATGTAGATGAAAACAATGATGGGGAAAGAATACTCTTAGGACAGGTCAATATCCCTATTGAATTGTATTCAGGTTCAATGCAACCAGACGTGACTGTTGAAGACTATGATGTTTACGGGGAGATAGCAAGTATGCTCTCTTATAACAATAAAGATAGTATTACCGCACAACTTCAAAGTGTTGGCGATGGCGAATATATTATGGTTCAACAAGGGACATGGTTCTTAAGTTCAACATTTGTAAGTGGAAGCGAATATTCTATCTATGCAAACATGATTGACAGTGAGGGCAACTGGCTTGATAGTTATTATGATGCCTATGAAAACACCAGCAAGGGCGGGACAGATTTGACATTCAAAAACAATCAAAGCCGAATTTTGCAAGGACTTGGAGAAAATGTTTATCTCGTTCTCTACTTCGGCTCACCAAACGACAACTCAGCACCATCCTTCCCAGGAACAACTGCAGTTATGTATGTGCCATTAATCATCTCTTCTATTGGGTTCGATTATGTAAACTATGATTTAAGTCAATTTAGTAGTTACAGTGAGAGTGATAAACTTGAAATTGCAATTACCGACCCTAATAGTTATATAGTAAACGGCACCTATAGCGGACCTTATGTTGAGATTACAGCAGGGCAACAACAAACTATTATGACTCAGTATAACTTTACTGACGAAGTGACAACAAGCGGACTATATTTGCTAAATGGCTATAGTTTCACCGCATCATTTGCATATCATCCTTTGACAACAAGCAGTTACCTATCAACCAGCGAAAATATTATCAAAGACCAGTGGATAGACTCAGTTGATGGCAAGCAGATTGGTCAAATGATATTAAATCACCTGTCAAGCAGTTATCAAGACTTCTACTTTGCAGTAAAATATACCATTACAAGCACCAGCGAAAGCAGAGATTTCTTTATCGTATACAAGGTGAAACCTGATGTCATTGTAGAAGATTCAGTCTATGCTTACAACAAAAACTCACAGACCGCAGCGGAATATCTGCAAGGACAACAAAACGTTGAGGGTACTGTAGATTTTGATGAAATCTTTGGCTCTAGCACACTAGCAGAAAATCAAAAGAGATTTAGTATAACAAAAAAGATAGATATAATCTCAGTTGACTCTCAAGTGAATACACTTTTGAACCTCGACATTGAAAGTAGAGAGATGAGATTGTGGATTGGTTTGGTTAAGGGCGGTGAGGAAGTTGAAAAACTCCTTGTTACTGCTGAGCGACCAGAAGAAGGACTATTCAGTTTAGACCTTGCCTCAAGATTTGATGAGGAAATTGAAGAGGGCGATACTATCAATATTTCAATCCTATCAGGTGATGGAAAGATTTACTATAGCGACCTACTGATGCTCTTAAGTTTGAATGAGACAAATACTGTTGAAAGTGTAACAGTCGGTGATATACAATACACTAGAGAAGAGGATTGGCAAGAATATATTGATATCTATTTCTCGTCTGATATGTCAGAAATGTACTACACACCTCTTACAAGCGAGCAGATAACTGTAATAGTTAGACACTCATACGATGGCGGAGTAGACCGAGAACAGCTCTCAGTTATAGGTGGCGAGCAGTATTATCAATTTGTTATCAATTCAACCACATTCAACTATTCAGTAAGATTTACCGCGACCACCCAAGATGGTGAAGAGCAGTTTACAACGTCCTCAAGCAATCAAACATTCACATGGGATAATCTTATTTATAGCAATGAGAACGATGAGATTACCGCTACAATGGATATCCACCTTCTTCAAGGGGTAGATGCAGGCTCGCAAGGTTATGAAGAGGTTTGGAATAGACTCCACATTGCTTTAACTGACGAGACAACAACCAGCGGGGATGAGATTAGCGAAAGTGCATTAGATATGACCAAAGATGACGGAAACGGACACGTTGGCTTTACATATGACTCCTCTCAAGACGGAGACGGCAAACTTACACTTTACTTCAGTGACTATATCACAAGTGCAAGGACACTCAGTTTTACAATCTATACCGAGCAGGGCTACCTTGCAACACTTAATGTCGAAGTCGAGGCAACTGCAAGTTATCAAATTAAAGAGGGTTCGTCAACAGATATTTTAGGTGGCACAACACCAAACTTTAGTTCTATCTTTGATATCAAATTAAATAATGGTTCAGACGTAATAACAATCGCCCCTGAAAACTACGATGTTACAGCAACCGTGCTTTCTTCGACAGAATACCAAAACTTCAGCGGTGAAGATTTTGTTAAATTTGAAAGTGACAATAATGGTGGTAAATTTATAGTCGCAAACCTTCTTCGTGACTATCAAGTGACCTTCCTATTCACAGTCACATTCAAAGCAAGCGATAATAACACAATGGAAGGTTACGTAGACAAGCAGTTTGCATTCTCATCAACCGTGACACTAAAACGTAACATTCAATATAACACTTCAGTCAATGGTGGAAATGTTATAGCAGGGCAGTCAAAACCTATTGCAGGAATATTCAGAGAGAACGGAATTGTTGATGGCGAAGAAGATATCACACAGACAATTTACTACGGCTCATCTACAAGCCAGGCATATAACTCTATCTACAATGGAAATGAGATTTTGACAAACTTTGTTGCATCTCAAACGAATGCCGACATCAATTTGACTGTAAGAGTTTACTTTAACTATGATAATGTGACAATAGATGATGCAAATAGAGATGAAGTGCCATATCAAGAGTTTAATATGACTTATTCGCTTAGCATATATCCAAGTGTTGAAATTAATGTGAATTATCCAACTCCGAGCGAGGATGGTGAAGAACTCAGCCTTGAATATATAAACTCTGGCTCAACATATGAAAATCTACTTGATAACTTCTTACTTCACAGTCCAATCTTTGGCAATGACTGGAGAGTAGTGATTGCTCCAGCAATGCAAAATGGCGAGACTATCACGTATGACTATGATAATCCACTTATGACAGCCACAAAGGGTGGTGAAATCTACGAAGAAGACGAAGAGCCAAACTTGCTTGAAACTTCAGACCTTCGTATTGCAGTTTACTCACAACAAAATGCGACAGTCTATGCAACAACAAGCGATGGTGAGACCAGCGAAGAAGAAAACTATGCTTCAAGCGAGACTATTCCAAACAATGCGACAGACTTAAGACTTATCCGTGGCACACTTACAACTTCGACCGACAACAGTCAAGAGATAGTTGACGACATGGGTACTTCAACCATTAGATTTAGCATTACCTACCAAGGTGTACTAGTTTACTATGATGTACAATTGCTTACAAACACACTTTCACTTCAAGTCAACAATGTGACCAAAAATACAGCAAGTGGCAGTGGACCTGTTGCAAGTGTAACATACAGTCCATCACTTTCATTGCAAGGCGATTACCGCTTAGTTTACACTGACGAGCGAAACTTCTATGCATCTTCTCCTATCAATATAACAAGCGAAAATGCTGGCACAAGTGCAAATATAGAACTGGGCTATAACATGGCTTCAAATGGTGTAAACTTTAGATATGTTGGAACGTACCAAGGCTCATCATTTACATTTGCCGATGGACAGACAAACGGTCTTATTACCAATGCGACCGAAGAGACAAACCTTGGCACTAATGTCGATGCGAACAATACAGTCTTTGAAAATATCAACCTTGCATATGTAAATTACGAGACAAGTTACATTGACCAAACCAATTTGACCAATAGTTTGTTTGCAAAGAGCAGACTTGCACAACTCTCAATCAATTCTTCACTTTCAAGAACTGGCTCGTATTATTTGGTATTCACTGACGGAGAGAACTACTATGCTTCATATTCTCAGTATTTTAACTCATCCGATGCAGGCAGAACAATAAACGTTGACCTTGGTTACAGCATGGCAGAGCAAAACACTGTTGACGGGGTGACAACATATGGTGAAAACTATACTTATGTAGGGGCATTCTTAGTTACAAATTTTGAGACCAATGACATTACAATCTCTTCTGGTAGCGAAAGTGCACAGGCAGGTACAATCATCAAATCTAACGGCGACAAAGTTACGGCAGATGAAATAAGTTTGCTGGGAGTGAACCACGATGCAAACAATGCGATGTTTGATAGTGTAGAACTTATCAGCAGAGTCCAACTCATCTATGGAGGACTTGAAGATAATATTTCCGTTGATTACTCATTCTATGGACAGTACTTGAGTGAATTAAAACTAAATGAACTGCAAGCAAATGATATTGACACAATTAAGAGTGTAAAACTGTTTAATTCAGACTTGCCAATAGATGACGGAAGCAATCAAACAAGCATCTCAGTGAATGCAACATATTATTACTATCCAACTATAGACATAAACGTTGATAGTGCAATCTCAGGTCTTTATAGCCTTCAAATTTTAGAGACGAACAATGAATATGAAAGCATGGTTTCAGAATTTGGTGTTCGCCACCCAAGCACAGGACAACTTGTAAATGTTGGTGATTTTGGTGGTGACAGGGCGAGCCTAGAACTTCAAGTTATAGACTATAACAGTGAAGATGCAAGCATTGATGCAAGCACCCACTCTATACTTGCAGGATACCTAAGGACGTTTAATGAGACAGAGTTTAAATATCAGACAACTGTAAATAGAGAATACTTGAGACCATCAGCCATCACAAGTGCAGGTAGATATGCCTACGACTATCGTCTACTTCCACTTGGAGCAGACAACCAAGGCGACTTAGTACTTTTAAAGATAAGTTATAGAGTTCAACTTCAAGCAGATGGCACTTCAGTTTCAAAAGACTTCTACGTAGTTGTCAAGATAATACCAGACTATATCATTTCATTCGGCGGAAATGTGACTGACTTCACTGAAGAGACCGTTGAGGGTGATGTTATAAGCAACGTAAACAACAAATATGACATTATAAGCAACAATAATAGTGACAGCGAATATTCTGCCTTCACTCTTACCAAAGATTCGAATGCGAGCGATGATGACGGCTACGTTTCTGTAAAACATGCCAACGGTGATACTGCGGTTAGAAATGCAGAACTTGCTACAGACAACTTTACAATCACAATGACAGTACCAGGCGGGGTCGTTGATGGTGTGACATACAATGATGAAGAAAATGTAAACCAAAAACTTTCAGGTGACCTTTCTTCAGCAAAATGGTCTTATAATGAAGACACAGGTGTATACACATTGAACCAAGACAGCACCACACTTTTCGAGTCTGCAAAGAAAGTTATATTCGGCACTCAATACTATATGATTGAAGCAGTCGATAATTATGGCTTTAAATATGCGGTTTACTTCAGCCTTGTATCTCAATATGACGAGCCATATATTGCTGGAAGAAATATAACTCTTACCGAAGGCAGTATGTTTGATATTGGTGCTCAGTACAAACAACTCAGTGTAACAACAATTCAAGACAATGATTCAACATCTTATTATATAAATGACCAATATACCGACCCAGATGTAACAGATGGCAACATAACCCTCATTGAAATCTTCGGTATTCAAGCACATTATTTTGATACAGATCCAAGTGGCATAGGCGGTTTGAATAAAAATGGAAATTATGGATATGTGATTTCCGATGATGACAGTTCACAATGGCCAAATTATAGTGAATACGAAGAAAATGGATACTTTAATGTTCCACTCATCGATTTTGTGACAGTAGACTCAATCAACTTCTATGACTCTGAGGACAACCAAGTTGTTCAACAACCGATTGACCTAAGTGGGGAAAGTTACTCACTTGCAACAACCAGAGAAGGAGTATTCAATGGACTTAGTAAAACACCAAGAGATGTATACACTTCGAATAATGCCATACTTACAGTTCCAAGACTTACAAGCACAGACCTGTTTGAAGACAGCAATCAAGCACAAGTTACAATGGTGATAAGACTTAAATATGCAAGTGCTGACAACACCGCGATAGAATACTATGACCTTGCAACTACGGTTACAATCATAAGAGAAGTCAACATTTCTATGAATGAGAAAAGTTCTCCAGTTCGAGATGGCGAAGCCTTTACAGTCAGCCGAGAGTTTAATGTTGCCTCTGGCAGTGGTGACTTAAATGCTAGCGGTGTAAAATACATAAACGACACACTCGAAGTACTTGTAAATGCTTACAGCACAACTACATTCCAATTGGCTATGGACGGACGAACAGTGTCTAGGTCAATAACAAATGGAAGGTCAGTTGCAAGGACTGAATATATTTCTATATCTCAACTCTTTGGTCAAAATGTTAACGAGGACGACGAGATAACAATCATCCCTCAAGACAACAATGCACAGTTCTACTACGTTACAAATGACCAGTACGGCAATATTATAAACAACCACTTCGTTCCTGCAACAGATGAAGATGGAGTATTGCTTGTAAGTTCTACAACTGGCACCTACTTTGTATATAGAGTAGAAAATGGCATGCAATCTTCAGTAAACAACTATATCGATGTATCAAAAATCACAAATGATGTAGTTTATGTTGATGATAGGTCGCTTATAGATAATGCTAGGAAGTACTACAATGTAAGAAAATACTACATTTTGGATGTGACTTTCACAGGTGATACTGGCGGAGAAATAACATATACTTACAGGACATCTAAAAACTATGTGGTAACAGGTTACTACTTTGGACTTAGCCGAGCAATTGAAGGTGACATGGTTATGAACCTTCTAGGTGCAACAAACAATGACGGAGTTATAACATCTCAGTTCTCACAATGGAATCGCTCATTTACAATGACGACAGCCAATGCTGACTTAGAGGGAGTACTCGATAACAGTAAAAACAATTATCTAAATTATCTCGAATTTATAATTGATACGGCAAGTGACCCTAATGCTTCTGGTAATGCCTCTATTGACGACAATGGTACAATAACTTATAATGATAACTTTACTTACAATGAATATATCCGTGTAGTTGTAAGGATGAGAGTATCTGGTGCTGATAGAACATTCAAGACCAAGGATGACACCTTTATTGAAATGGATACATTGAGATTAGGTTGGGATACAAATTATAGAACGGTGACTACAAATTAAAAAAATACTTAAAAAAGGAGGGGATTAATGGACTGGTTTTCAATATGCTTCATAGTTGTAGTGTGCATTAATTTTCTCCTTATGATAAGTATGGTATTCCTTGAAAAGCGAAAGCCTGAGAATATCATAGCATGGCTTTCTGCCTTGACATTTTTGCCGATAATAGGCTTCTTGTTTTACATTGTATTTGGAAGCGGACTCAGTGTAAGAACACGTCGCATGATAAAGAAGAAGAGAATATCAGAGCGAGATATTATAAGAAATATCAAGGGTATTCAAACACTTGAAGAGGCAAAAGTGGACGGGATATTGAAGGATGACCAAGAACTTGTGTCGCTTTGCTATAGTTACGGCTCCTATCCATTGCCAGGAAATGATATCAAGATTTACACCAACGGCAGTGACAAACTTGCAGATTTAAAGAAAGACCTACTAAATGCTAAAAAATCAATAAATATTGAATATTATATCTTTGCAAACGATAAGACAGGCAATGATATAATGAAAATACTTTGCCAAAAGGCAAGCGAGGGGGTTGACGTCAAACTGATTTATGACTCGATTGGCTCTCGTAAGGCACCACGCCGTTTCTTTAAAAAACTTGAAGATGCAGGCGGACAGGTAGGTGAGTTTTTCCCACCATTCATGCACATAAGGCTGATAAATTTAAAATTAAATTACCGAAACCACAGAAAGGTAGTTGTAGTTGATGGCAAGATAGGTTACACGGGTGGTATAAACATTCGAAATGACCATGTGGGACTTGACAAAAAACTTAAGCCATGGCGAGACACTCATATAAGGGTGGAGGGCGCGGGAGTTTATGCTCTTCAAAATATCTTCCTAGATGACTGGAGATATTGTAAAAATGACAACACTCCACTTCGCCTTTACCTTGAAAATGGTTACTTCCCAAGTCCATCTATAAAAGGTAATGCCACCACCCAACTCGTGACCTCAGGTCCAGATAGTGTAGTACCAAAAATTTTGGAAACCTATGTGAAGATGATTACAAATGCCAAAAAGCGGGTATATATTCAAACCCCGTACTTTATACCAGATGACGTATTCATCTCAGCACTTAGAATAGCAGTTAAAAGTGGCATTGACGTTCGAATTATGGTGCCAAAAATACCAGATAAAAAGACCGTCTATCTTGCAACACTGTCTTACTTAAAGGAGGTAGCCGAACTTGGTATAAAAATTTATCTTTACAACGGCTTTTTGCATAGTAAAACCTTACTAGTGGACGACAACAAACTATCAATCGGCACTTGCAACACCGATAATCGTTCGTTTAGACTTAATTTTGAAGATACTGTGATTATCTATTCAAAAGAACTAAACAAACAGCATCGCGATATCTTTGAAGATGATATCAAACATTCACAGCAAGTTGACTTAAATTACTTCAAGAAAAAACGATGGCTTACAAAAATATTGCAGGCGATTATGCACCTATTTTCAGCAATATTTTAAAATTTACAAGCAAAATTTAAGTTTATTTTATTCAATAAATCTCAAAGCAAAATATATGTAAAAATAAAAAATACAGGAATTTCAAATGCCTCAAATTATTAAAAATTGAGACAAAATGAAGATTTTACCTGTATTTTTTGTTTTATTTTTTTAATTTTGCTTTAATTTTTCGTAATTTCATTTAATTATCGCATTTTTCTTGTTAATTTTTGTTATTTTGTTTTAGTTTTCAATTATTTAATATTAATTATTTTGCTTAATTTAAATAATTTTACATTAATCTTTATTATTTTACTCTTCCCAAAGTTATATTGTCATCTTTTCTATCCCTCAAACTTTTGACGGGATGCTCTTTGTCTTGCAGACGATAATCTGTTTTAAAGGCTTTTATGTGGTCGTCAATAACTATATGGGATGGCATTGTCTGGACATCCTTGACTGCTCGTTTTTGGTATTCAAAGAAGTTTGCATTGTCAGGGAGTTTTGTAACATTTATATAGCCTTCATATAGAGAGGTGTTGCAAATGGTCTCTCCTAAAACCTTTCTGACATACTCTTTTTGTGGTGAAAATTTTAAAAGTTCTGGGTAATCGCCACTTGGTATGACGTCAAACCAATCTTTATTTTCATACTTTCGCACAAGAGCGAGGGTGGCATGAAGATGAGAGAGTTCTTGTTCAAAGAGCATTTCCCATATTTGCTTGATATGAGAGTCAATCTCGTCATTATACATTGAGAAGTACAGATAACTCTCAATATACTCATGCATTAGTAGGTCATCAAGCATAGTCATTGATGGGTCAATTAGAGAGCCATATTGCGATACGTGTTCTTCTTCGACCATGGCAATTTCGGTGTACACCTCTCTGCCTTTTTGATGTTTGTAAAATGCACCTAAATTCATATAATAATTCATTGTCTGTTGCTCGGCTGCGGTGATGATTGAGACGTCACATTTAGTTATAGGGTCAGCAGAGATGTTGCTAATCGGCTTTTTTATGTTATCAAAAGGGTGACGGTGGTGTGCGACAGTTGGCCTGCCTGGCATAATTTCAGTATAAGAGCCGACATATTTTTCTGCGTGTTCACCCATATCTGTCTCAAGAAGGTTGGCATAGCGATAAAGGTGGTCAAAGTCCTCAAGAAGGGCAAAGTCTAAGGCATCTTTGACAAACTTGTTTGTCTGCCTCTGTGCTAGTATAGCAGTAAGGTCTACCGCGAGTTGTTCATATCCTAGTGTTGTCTGAAGTACATTTTCATCAGTAGGCTTTAAAGCAGAGATAAGTTTTTGTTGCTGTTGCTCGCTATTTCGAATAAAACCGACCGCACGGCGGAGTTCATTGTCACCGCAGTGTCGATTGAAATGGTGCTTTGACCAAACTGCTTCATATTCTGTACCATTCATCAGTATACAACGTACCCGAGTATATGGGTCTACTTCATCTTTATTGTAAGGTTTTGGTGAAAGCATCTTAAAACTCATGATTGTGCTTTCCAACTTTTTAGGTTTTGCTAAAAATGGATTGTAACTCATAAATATATTCCTCCGAAGATTATTTTTTACGTAATAAAGACAAAATATACATACTGTGATGTTTTTGATTAAACAATAGAAAAATATTGCCAATTATCTTAAATTTTGATATAATGTATCCATGAAAACAATAGAACTTCTCTCTCCAGTGGGGAATTTTGATTCACTAAAATGTGCGGTCAACAATGGTGCAAATGCAGTTTACCTTGGGCTTGACAACTTTAATGCTAGGGGGAACATTGAAAATTTCACCTTTTCAAATCTTGCTGAGGCGGTCGAATATGCTCATCTTCACAGTGTCAAGGTCTATCTTACATTAAACACCCTTGTTGGAGACGATGAATTTGACGATGTTATAGACTATGTAAATAAGGCACTATCATGTGGTGTCGATGCCTTTATTGTGCAGGATATAGGTCTTATATACTTCCTGCGTCAGCACTTCCCATTTATCGAACTTCATGGAAGCACACAGATGGGGCTTAACAACCTAGAGGGGGTGGAGAATATTTCTGACCTTCAGTTAAAACGAGTCGTGCTTGCAAGGGAGACTCCGCTTTCTGAAATAAAAAGGATAAGAGATAACTCAAGTGTTGAAATCGAATATTTTATTCAAGGTGCCTTGTGTGTAAGTTTTTCTGGAAACTGCTACCTCTGCTCACTTCTAGCAAATGCGAGTGGTAACCGCGGAAAATGTAAACAATTTTGCCGATTAAACTATAGTTTAGATTGCGGAAGCGAGAAAAAAGAGGGGTACCTATTAAGCACAAAAGACTTTTGCAATCTTCAATCTCTCAAGGAACTTTACAATAGTGGTGTGAACTCCTTTAAAATTGAGGGCAGAGCGAGAAGACCAGCATATGTCGCTGCGGCTACAAATGTCTATCGCAGGGCAATAGATAATGATTTTAATTATACAAAACAGGATATCAATGATTTGAAGGCGGTTTACAATCGTGGAAACTATATAAATGGCTATTTTAGTGATGAAAAGATAATCTATCCTAAGGCACAAAATCATATTGGTGTTGAAATAGGGAAGATAGAAAATGTTAAAATTGGCAAAAGATTTAATGAAATTACAGTAGAATCTTCTCATAAACTTCAAAAAGGTGACGTATTAAAAATCTTTAATGATGACAAAGAAATCGGAGTGGTAAGTGTTGTAGATTTTAAAAGCCTATCAAGTGATAGATATCTTCTCACCAGCACCTCTTCTTTTCCTAAAAATAGCAAGGTGAATTTGATAGTCGACTCTCATTTAGAAGAAAAGTACCTGTCTTTAAAGAAGTATATTGACTACGATGTTAAGTTAGATTTAAAAATAGGGCAGAAGGTGAAGATGGCTTTATCATGCCAGTATGCAAATGTAGAACTAGAGTGTGACATTCTGCCCGAAGAGGCAAAGACAAAACCTTTAGGTGAAGATGAAATAAGAAAACAATTTTCAAAATCTGGTGAAATTTTTAGGTTAAGAAATGTAGATTTGCAAAGCGAAAATGTGTTTCTAACGGTCGCTCAACTCAATGCTCTCAGACGATTTGGGCTAGAGAAATTGCAAGAGAAAATCTTAAAAAATTATGAAAAACGTGAAAATTTAGCAAAAAAATCAAGTTTTTTACAGAAAAACATTGAAATTTTTGATAAAAATAAAAATTCCCTTGATATTTTGCTAACTGAAGATTTGGAGAAAAACTATCTATCACATGATAAAATGTATATTTGGTCGGTCAATGATTTTGATGATAAAATAGTGGAGCAGTACAAAAAGTATAGTGATTACATGGTGTATATTTCTCTTCCAGTTATGACAAATAAAAGCGAGATTGACAAGATTAGGGATATTTTGTCAAAATGCCCAAACTGGGGAGTTGTGGCAAACAATTACTATGCACTGAGTCTTAAAAGTGCGGATAAGACAATCATTGGAAGCAACCTAAATGTATACAATTCTTATGCAGTAAAATATTATGCTGAGAGAGGTTACAAACATATTATTTTGTCAATAGAGGAGCATCCGTACATAAAAAATTGCGGGGTGAATCTGTATTGCTTTAAAGATTATTATCCCGAATATATGTATTTTAGGCACTGCCCATTCAAAGAACATTTGCATAGTACCTGTAGCAACTGCACATATAAGGAAAATCTCACATATCACTTAAATAATAGAGATTTTGTTATTAAACGAAAAAAGATTGTATCCTGTCAGTTTGTATTAAAGGCAAAAAGTGTAAGGCGCGAGAATATCCAAGAAAATGCAAATGCTATAGAAGAAATTTAAAAACATTTGTGCATAGATAAAATTTATGATATAATTTAACTGTTAAAAGGAGAATAAAATATGAAAAGATTAGTTTTTTATAAATGTAAAGTTTGTGGAAACGTAGTTATAAAACTTGTAGATAAGAAGGTCCCTTTGATGTGCTGTGGAAAGATTATGGAAGAGTTAAATCCACTTGCAAGTGACGGTGCGACAGAAAAACATATCCCTGTTGTAAAAGTTGACGGACAAAATGTAAACGTTCAGGTAGGCGAGGTGTTTCATCCTATGACAGAGGAGCATTACATATCACATATCATCGCTTTGACTAACAAAGGGTTCTACGTTAGACAACTTTCACCTCAAGACCAACCTATAGCAGATTTTGTTTTGGCTAAGGATGAGAATTTAACAGAAGTTTACTCATATTGCAATCTGCACGGACTTTGGGTAAAAACAATTTAAAAGTGAATTAATATGGCAAAAAATAAGACAAAAAAGAGAAGTATATCGTTTATATTGCTGACTATAGTGTTTGTAATATGTGTGGTTGGCGGATATTTTGTCGCGAAATATTTGACACAAAATGATGTCTTTGAAATCATAGGCGAAAAGAGAATTGAGATTATGGTAGGGCAGACCTATCAAGATGAGGGAGCAAGGGCAATCTCGTTTGGCAAGGATATCTCAGACAAAGTTAAGAGTGAAAGCACGGTGAATAACGAAGTCGCTGATACCTATTATATCAAATACACTGTTGATGATATAAGGTATCGGGGTGTTGAGCGGTACCGCATTGTAGTTGTTATTGACCCTAGCATAGAAGGGGGCGACAATGAAGGCAATTAAGATTATTTTAGGCATTTTGTTATCCGCCGTTTTGCTATGTGCTGGCTTTTTGATTGGCTTTGCCTACCGAATTTTTATTGAAGATAGACCAGTTAGCGAAAATCTTTCGTTAGTCCGTGGCGACTTATCCATACATTTTATGGAACTTGGCAACAGTAAGACGGGTGATAGTGTGTTTATTCAGTGCGGAGAGAATGATATTTTGATAGATGCAGGCTCAGAAGACAGTTCGTCTAGCACTCTAATAAATTACATTGACCAATATGTAACAGATGGCACACTAGAATATGTGATTGCAACCCATGCTCATGAAGACCATATAGGTGCATTTTACAGCACTACCTCACATGGCGAGGGAATATTTGAACACTACGTTGTTGAAAATATAATAGATTTTCCTATGACCAACAAGGATGACGATGAGAATGATAGCAGTGTTCTAGGAAGATACTACAAGGCAAGAAACGATGAGATACGTGCGGGGGCGAACCACTGGACGGCACTTGAGTGTTATAACAATGAAAATGGTGCCAGCCGTGTGATTGAACTTTCGCAGGATGTCGAACTTGAAATACTTTACAACTATTATTATGACCACAGCCAATCAATAGGCGAAAATGATTACTCAGTCTGTGTAATGATAAATCAGGGCGACAATCACTATCTTTTTACTGGAGACCTTGAAGATAGAGGGGAGAAAAGGCTTGTCGAATATTATGAGACAAACCACGGCGGACTGCCTCACTGCGTACTTTATAAGGCGGGGCATCACGGCTCATACACTTCAAGTTGCGATGAACTTATGGAGGCTATAACACCAGAATATGTCTGTGTTTGTTGCTGTGCGGGCACAAGCGAGTATACAGACAATAGTGCTAGACAATTTCCAAGTCAAGACTTTATTGATAGAGTCGCACCTTATACAGACAAAGTATACGTGACCTCAATGGTCGACCATTACAGCGACACTTTTTCAGAATGCACATACAAGTCTATGAACGGCAATATTGTTTTTACTGTATCAAGCGGTGAAATTTCACTTACCTTTTCAAATAACGACCTAAAACTTAAAGATACCAATTGGTTTAAAGAAAAAAGAACTTGTCCAGATGCATGGCTTGCATAAAATTATTTTTTGAGAAAAATTAACGAAAAAACAATAAAAAAATTAAAAAAAATAAATTTTTTATCTTAAATCAACATTTTTTGAGATTTTTGTAGTTTAATTTTAGATAAAATCTTTGTATAATTTATCTGTATCAAGGAGGTAAAAGAGATGGATACAGATAAAATTTATGCAGAACATATTGCAAACGAATATTCTAAAAAGGAGAATACAAAAGTCAAACAACTTAAAAAACTAGATGCAAAAGCCAAAAAACCAGCATTGATATTTGCTTATACCTTTGGCATAGTCAGTGCATTAGTTTTAGGTACTGGTATGTGCCTTGCATTGGGTACAATAGGCTCAGGCTTGGTGGCATTTATTGCAGGAATTGTGGTAGGTGTCGTTGGCATCATAGGTTGCTCGGTCAACTATCCAATTTACAAGAAAATTCTTGAGAAGGGAAAGAGGAAATATGGCTCTGACATTATGCGACTTGCAAAAGAAATAGCCGATGAAGAATAAAAATAGGAGGGCAGTATTATGAACAAGAGTGAAAGCAAGTATAATAATACCGCCTTGCTTATGAATCAAGCCCTCATTGAACTTCTAAATAAAAAAGACTATGATTATATCACAATAAAGGAAATTTGTGTAAAAGCGGGTGTAAACCGTTCTACTTTTTATTTGCACTATGACACAATTGATGATTTGCTCGATGAAAGTATCAGAAATATTAACAAGCAATTTTTAAATTATTTTGATAATACTGAAGAGAAATTTATAGAAAAGATAAACAAAAGCCCAAAAGAGGACTTGATTTTGGTCACTTCAAAGTATTTGACACCTTATTTAATGTTTATGAAAGATAATAGGACTATATATGAAGTAGCAATAAAGCACTCAAATATTATGCACACCCATGAAAAGTTCAATTCGCTTAACAAATATATCTTCAAACCTATTTTCAGAAGGTTTGATATAGACGACAAAGCGGGGAATTACATGATACTTTATTATCTAAATGGTGTAAATGCCATAATTAGCGAATGGATAAGGAATGGTTGCAAAGATGAAATAGAATATATTGAAAAAATCATAGTAGACTGTGTTAGACCTTGTTTAGAAAATAGAAGTTTATAGCAAAACTGTATCTAAAATGGTACAGTTTTTTATTTGTCAAGAGAGACAGACTCGGATATATTAATGAAATTAAGCGAAAAATATGATAGGCTCTTAAACGAGTATGCTTTTTGTGGTGGGTATG
>CAJFOL010000057.1 GCA_904397185.1 uncultured Clostridia bacterium | reverse complement strand
GATTTAAATGGTGGACCAGCAGGGACTCGAACCCTGGACCCATTGATTAAGAGTCAATTGCTCTACCAACTGAGCTACTGGTCCATAAATGTAGTTTATACTCATTTCGGAGCGTATGATTAAGAGTCAGATGCTCTACCAACTGAGCTAGCAGTCCATATTTTGTTATTAAATTTTGTTATTAAGTTGTTATCTTGCTCAGTTGCTAGAGCAAACTCTCCCGAAGTAAAACATGGTCTTGACTTGGCTTTAGTTTTAAATAAGGTATAAACTTATTTTTTTAATGCATTACCCTAACTGAACTAGCAGTCATTTCCTATTTAATTGTTTTAATAAGGTATGATGATAGCAACCTTATACTGATAAAGCATCAATCTTATTTTGATAAGCAAGATAAAATCTAATACCCCCTATTTTTAAATATGTTGTATTCCCCCGTTGTTAAATTGTTTCGCTGGAGGTTTGTTAGTCAAAATAAATAATATTTCAACCAACTAATACTTTTATCTAACTTCTTTCAAACTTTCAGTACGTATGCTATTATACACCAAAAAAAACACTTTGTCAACTATTTACTGCTTAATTTATGTTAAATTTATAACAATTGTTTAATGTTAACCATATGACAATTATAAAAAAGCATAGGGAATTGAACAAAAAAATATTTCACGAAATATTGACTTTATCATAAAAGCCTAATACTCAAATTTATTGCATGAAAAAAGTAGTCCGGGCATGGCGAACCTTTTTCAAGTCATATGGTGTTTAGTGATTTTTATTCCTCTGTCTCTTTATCTTGAAATCTTTCTGGGACAGGAATGACACCATACTTCTTTTCAAACTCTTCGATATGTTTTCTTACAACATATTCAATTTCTCTATTCTTACTCCTGCCATAAAAGTCAGAAACGAAGGCAAGTTTGAATAGAATTTCGTTTGATACTCTTAGAGTGTATCTTGGTTAATCTTTTTTCATAAAACACCTCACCATGATAATATTATTTTTTAAATTTTTAAAAGTATTCGAGGTGCCGTCATTATGCCGTCATTATGTGACAGGAATTTACAATTTTCAACAAATTTTGCTAATTTTCTTACAAAAAAACTCCAATCTTGTTAGATTGGAGCAAAATTTTTGCGATTTTCGTCATGTTTTTATTAAAATTTTTCTGAAGGCTCATCAGTCTTTTGCATTTTTGCAATCGCCTTTTTAACCATACCACCGTTCTTTGTTGTCTTTTTGTTTAAAGTTATGTTTGTTCTATATTCCTCATCATCTTTATTAAGGTGACTTGAAATATCATCAGCCATAACCTTGATAGCAGATTGGAATCCATAGTAATGTGTATATTTTTCAAGGTTACTTGAGAACTTCATTCCCCTTAAGTCATTTTTGAATATAACTTCGCCAGTTTGTGGGTCTTTAATGGATGCAACACCACCAACCTCACCTATCAAACGGACAGTTGAGCCTTTAAACTGCACTGCCATATGTTTTAAAGATGAACCTGTAATCTTAATTTTAAAGATTTTTTCAGGTGTCACACCTTTCCCTCTATAGCAAGCCAAAAGTACAGGTTTGCCATTGTATGATTTTAATCTAGCGATTGTATCTTCGCCTAATATAGGTTTAATTTGACTATCAACAACTTCTATTTCCTTTCTAAGGCTTGCTATGCGATCGTAGGCATAGAGTTTTTGCCTATAAGCATCTTCAATCTCAGAAACTTGACGTCCAGTTGGTCCTTTTCTAGTGCCGTTATCGAAGAATTTTATGATTGGTTGCAACAAGTAGCCCTCTTTTCCGTCAACGGTGTTAAATGCATAATCAAGTGCATGAATCTGCTCTGGCAAGTCAGTATCCTTGTCAAGTTTTGGTCTATCAATAAGAAGAGAGGCAACCGAAACTACCGCTCTTACGTAATTACCATTATCCTTATTCCAATTGTTTTCAGCAAATTTTACAAAGCCTGCCTTATCATGAGCATATGCTTTTCCTAAGTTTATAACTTCCTTTTTGCTTTTCTTTTGTAAATATTTATATATATCAGTCATACGAACTCCTTAAAACACTATAATGATATCACACTTTACTTTTAAATGCAATAGCAAATCTATTTTTTCTTAAAATATTTTTATCTTTTTAGGTATATCTTAAAAAACGTTTGACACAAGCCTCCTTTATATTTTATAATTATTGTATAATCAAATAAAAGGAAATATGAGTTATGGAAAAATTATCTAAAAGACCATTTTTGCTTGCTGGAACAATCTTTAATGTAGCATGCTTATTGCTTCTTGCAATCACAAGTTCTGTAAATCTTTTCAATATCTTTGTTGATATGGATACAAGTGTGAGTGCTGATGCATTGCTAATTTTCAGCATCTTCGTCAACATCATGCTTATTGCATTAAGTCTTGTCGGTATTGTAATGTCGGCTATCTGCATGATGAGAGTGAACATATCGGTAAAAGCATTCCACGGAAAAAGATTTTTGATACTTTCAACATTCATCTTAAACATTGTAACAATTGTGTTTGCATTACTTGCTATGAAAATTGCTTTTGATATTCTTACACTCTTTGTTTGCTTGGCTTTGATTTGTGCAAGTGTGTTTATCTTCTTAGACTACTACAAAAATAAAGTTAGATTTTACAAAGAGCAAGCAGAAGAAGTAAAAGAGATTAAGTAAATTTAAGTATAAAGAATATGTCGGTCGGTGACATATTCTTTTTTTATCCCCCATTTGTATGCAGGCGAAACTCTCGCAAATATTTTTTATGTCTAATTTTCGAAAAATGTTTTATCTTTTAAATTAACTTTGTTTTTCCATTATTTTATGCTAATATATTTTTGAATTAGGTGTAAAAAATGAAGAAATTTGAAACTATAATTTTAGGTGGTGGAGCAAGCGGATGTATGTGCATGCTATCAAGCAAGCAAGAGAGTGTTGCCATCATAGATAAAGAAAACAAAATTGCAAAAAAACTTTTGGTGACAGGAAATGGTCGTTGCAATATTTCTAACTTAAATGTAAACAGCAATTTTTATAATATCAACATTGATAAATACCTTAAAAAGTTTAATAGCCCTCAGACACTTAAATTTTTTGAAGGTTTGGGGCTTATCTGTTATGCTGACGAAGAAGGACGGCTATACCCTATTTCTAACACTGCAAAATCGGTTGTTAATGTAATTGAAAATGCGGTGCAGAAGAAAAATGTATCCACATACCTTGATAACAACGTTTTGGACGTAAAACGTGATAATGATAAATTTATCATTATAACCGACAAAGACAAGTTTTTGTGCAAAAAATTGGTTGTAGCGACAGGGAAAAGTGATATCCTTGATAAATTGGGTGTAAAGTACAAGCAATTCACACCTAGTTTATGCTCTTTAAAGACCAATAGCACTCATAGCCTAAATAATGTTAGGATAAGAAATGTCAAGGTGACTGGTGTATGTGATGGCAAAGAAAAATCAGATGTTGGTGAAATTTTGTTTAAAGAGGCAGGGATAAGTGGAATAGCATTATTCAACATCTCCACCCTCTTTGCAAGGGCTGGAAAGTATGAGGGCAAAATCTATTTGGATTTGATGCCAAAGATAAGCAGTGATGAACTTGAAAGTTATCTTTTAAAAAGACGTGACATCGACCTTGCCGTGCCAAACTTCTTTGACGGAATGTTTGCTCGAGAGGTCGCATACGAGATACTTAATCAAGCGAAAGTTGACGAAAATAAAACCTCAACAAAATTAACTAAAGAAGAGATAAAAAAGTTTATAAAAATAATCAAAAATCTTGAGTTTACAGTAAAGGGATATTTCCCTAATAATCAAGTTTACAGTGGCGGAGTCAGCCTTGACGATTTGGATGATAACTTGCAACATAAAGTTATCAAAAACCTATATTTTTGTGGTGAGATTTGCAATATTGACGGCGAGTGCGGAGGATACAACTTGCAATGGGCTTGGACAAGTGGCCATATAGTTGGAAAAAATATTTAAATTAAATTTTACAAATAATTTGTGTTTTTTAGGTAAAATATAAAAAAATAAATAAAAAACAACATTTTTATATAAAATATTTAAAATAATAAGTAAAAAAATACATTTTTAGTAAAAATAATTTAAATTAATAAAAAATATTTTTATAAAATAGCAAAAAAATAATAAATAAAGATATAAAAATCAAAAATTTGTATTATTTTTTTATGAAAATACTAAAAAATTATAAAAATTACTGAAAAAATGTAAAAAAACATCAAAATTCTATAAAAAATATACGTGACGGGAAATATAAAAATAAATACACCACTTTAAGTGTCGAACTTTTGTGGTGCATTTTATTAAAGTTTAAATTATTATTTTGATAATTTATATCTTTTCATCTTTTACAAAATTATTTCCATTTCCAATCGGCGACTTCTGGCATATCCACACCATATTCGGCAATGTATTTTTTGTGATTTTCAAGTGTTTTATTGATATTTTCCACCAAATCTTTATATTTTTTAGTCAATTTTAAACTTTCAAGCACAGACAATAGAAGATGATATCTGTCAATCTCGTTCTGGACACGCATATCAAAGGCGGTTGTTATTGTGCCTTCTTCTTTATATCCATGAACATCGATATTTCTGTTGTGTCTAAAGATAATCATATCATGGATAAACTTTGGATAGCCGTGGAAGTTGAAAATAACTGGTTTATCTTTTGTAAAAAGTTTGTCAAATTCGCTGTCAGTCAGTCCATGTGGATGGAGCGAGTTGTTTTCAAGTTTCATAATATCGACAACATTGACAAATCTAACATTTAGTTTTGGAAGATATTTTTTGATAAGGCTGACACAGGCAAGAGTCTCAACCGTTGGGGTGTCACCCGCACTAGCAAGGACTATATCAGGATTGTCGTAATCATTTAAGCAAGCCCATTTCCAAACACCTATACCCTTTGTGCAGTGTTTTACCGCTTCATCCATGTTGAGCCATTGGTAACTTGGATGCTTTGATGCGACAATAGCATTGATATAATTTTTACTTGCTTGGCAATGGTCATAGCATGAAAGCAAGCAGTTTGCATCTGGTGGAAGATATATGCGGACAATTTCCGATTTTTTGTTGGCAATATGGTCTAAGAAACCTGGCTCTTGATGTGTGTAGCCGTTGTGGTCTTGTTGCCAAACGTTTGAGGTGAGCAAGAAGTTGAGCGAAGAGATAGGTTTTCGCCAAGGCAATTCTTTGCAGACTTTAAGCCACTTTGCATGTTGTGACACCATTGAGTCTACAATTCTAATAAATGCTTCGTAACTTGCAAAGACACCATGCCTACCTGTCAAAAGATAACCTTCAAGCCAGCCTTCGCAGGCATGTTCACTTAGATAACTATCCATAATTCTACCATTATGAGACAAATTTTCATCATTTGGCAGAATTTTTGCATTAAAATCACGTTTTTCATAGTCAAACATACTATAAAGTCTATTTGACATCGCCTCATCAGGACTGAAAACTCTATAATTTTTATTCTCACTATTGAGTTTAAAGATATCCCTAATATATCTACTCAGCACCAGCATATCTTGGGCTTTTACTGCTCCTGGGCTTGGCACGTCCACCTTATAATCCCGAAAATCAGGGAGTTTCAAATCCTTTAAAAGCAGACCACCATTGGTGACAGGGTTGGCACTTAGTCTCCTGTCGCCCTTAGGTAAAATTGCCCTTATCTCATCTTTTAATTTATAGCCGTCAAATATCTCATCGGGTTTATAACTTTTTAGCCAATTTTCAAGCATTGTCAAATGCTCTTCTTTTTCCATCGAGATAGGCACTTGGTGGGCTCTAAATGTCCCTTCAATCTGTTTGCTATCCACTTCTTTTGGCCCCGTCCACCCCTTTGGAGTCCTCAGCACTATCATAGGATAAATCGGTCTTTTATCATTAAATTCACCGTTTTTGGCACGTTTTTTTATGTTTTTTATTGAATTTATGCACTTGTCCATAACTTTTGCCATCTTTTTTTGCATAAGCATAGGCTGATCGCCCTCGACAAAATATGGATGCCAACCATAACCTTCAAGCAGTTTTTTAAGTTCAGACTTTGGTATTCGTGAAAGCACTGTTGGATTGCTAATCTTATATCCATTTAAGTGCAAAATTGGAAGGACAACTCCGTCAGTAAGCGGATTTATAAACTTATTTGAATGCCAAGAAGTTGCAAGCGGTCCAGTCTCCGACTCGCCGTCTCCAACAATTACTGTGGCAATGAGGTCGGGGTTATCAAGTACTGCACCAAAGCCATGAAGAAGAGAGTATCCAAGTTCCCCGCCCTCATGCATAGACCCAGGAGTCTCTGGTGCCACATGGCTTGACACACCACATGGAAAAGAAAACTGCTTGCAAAACTTTTTCATCCCCTCTTTGCTAAAATCAATATCGGGATAGACTTCGCTATATCGCCCTTCTAAATAACAATTTGAAAGGAAAAAGTTGCCACCATGTCCTGGCCCTGAGATTAAAATCATGTTAAGGTCATACTTAGTTATCGTACGTGACAGGTGAGCATAGACAAAATTCTGCCCTGGCACAGTTCCCCAGTGTCCAACAATTTTCCTCTTTACATCCTCCCTTTCAAGCGGTCTTTCTAGCATAATATTGTCTTTTAGGTAAAGTTGTGCGACAGAAAGATAGTTCGCACCGCGGAAGTATTTATCTAAAATTTCAAAATATTTTTTACTGTTATAATTTTGCATTTTGTCCCCTTTTTTAATTATATTTTAATCAAAAACACGATTTTTTATCATTTTTTATTGATTTTTACGTGATTTTTGCTAAATTATCTATTTTTATCAAGCAACTCTTTGTAGCACTTGTAACACATACTTTCATATTTCTCATCGGCTCCAATCAGTATCTCTTCGCCCTCTGTCGCAACCTTTCCGTCAACAAGTCTTACATTAATGGTCGCCTTTCGTCCGCACTTGCAGATACATTTAATTTCCATCAGCGAGTCGGCAAGTTCCACAAGTCGCTTGCTACCTTCAAATAGTTCGGTCTTATAGTTTGTAAGCAGTCCATAGCATAGCACAGGTAT
>CAJFOL010000056.1 GCA_904397185.1 uncultured Clostridia bacterium | reverse complement strand
TGTAAAACAGGTTAGAATAAAACAAGACAATTCTTCAGCCGAGCCACAGGTTGTATCAGATTTTATGCCTGGATATATAAATGGCGAATTTAATATGAATATTGGCGAGTATGACAACTCGCTAGGTTCTTTTGCACTGTATTTTGATATAATCAATGCGACTGATGACGAATGGGAAATCAAAAATGTAACACTCAGCGAGCAGTTGCAATCAGAGCAAGTATCAGTGACATATAGCGGTATCATAGAGACGAATGACATAGCCGAGAAAGACGATAACGGCTATAAAATCTTTGCCCCAGAGACAACAGATATAGATGGAAGCCTAATCCTTGTTGTTACCGCACCAAATTCAAGTAGCATTGACTTAAGTGGCATAACAATTACAATAGACGAGTATATTGAAAACCCTGTTTTACAAGTCACTTCAATATCTTCTGCGGGAGCAACAGTAGACACATATAGTAACTTAATTGGAGTGAAAGGGATAGATAGCCATATAGATTTATCAGATATAACCTTTAATATAGGTGAAACAACCCTTACTATTTCGATGACATCATTAAATGAGAATTATATTAAAAATATTGTGAGTTATACGGCTGGTGCAGTAGATTATAACACGACAGGGACAAACGAAACACTGTTTGTGCATTCGACAAGTTTGTATCTACCTCAAAATCCAAGCGGAGAACTTACAAGTGGAGAGAATAAGGACCTTATAATTTACGTCAACAACAATACTGGCTCACCAACAACAGTGGAAGGTTTTCAAGTAAGTTTTGAAGAAAAGATGAGTTTGATTCAAGCAGATATTGAAAATGAATACTGGTATGTTGAAATGGGAACTATTATGGGTGAGACACAGAGTGAATATGTCCGTTGGAGATATTTAGCAAGTGTTGATGATAGCGGTGGTAGTGATGTAGCAACAAAATATTCGACTTTTAATGAAAATATGGTGCCAACAGGAGATGGATATTTCTTACTAGAGTCGAATGTATTAACACCAATAGGACGTGACGGAACAAACAATATGATAGAAGTTTCGTTTAACAATGATTACACATGGTACGAGAAAGTAGAAGCATATCACAACTTGCATGGTTTTGTAGATATAAAAGCAAATGATTATGCTACTAGTACAGTCCGACAATATATAAATGGCAGGAGTGGACAATTATATTACAGTCAAAGTTATGATGATGGTAATTATATATTCAGTCCGGATGGAAGAACATCAAATATGTTTTATGACCTAAATATAGACACATCAAATGATATAGTGTATAAAAAAATTGTGGCTCGCAGATTAGGAGAACTATACATGGATAGTGGTGTCGATTTTCCTGATTTAAGTAGTGCAGATGAAGGCTATAAATATTCAGAAGATGATGCAGATGAATTTTGGCTTTTATCTGATAATGAAGTAAAACAATTGTTGGGTGAAGACATGAGCGATTATGCATGGACAACAGCACAAAGTTATTATTTAGGAAGAACCCCATCAGATGGTGATTATGAAATTTGTTTTTATAGGCACAGTACGATTGAAATGGTTATTGTGGAATGTTATAGTCCGTGTGCTGCACGATCGGCATTTAAACTTAGTATTTAGTTGAGGGATTATCAATTACAATTATTTAAAATGTCTTAATAAAATTATTTTAAAATAATATTTAATACTATTAATTTATTTTCATTTTATCAAAAGCAAAGAACTTTTCATATATTCTTATATGGAAAGTTTTTTTGTTGTGGGTGGAAGGTCGCTTAGGGGTGAGGTCGAAATTGACCCTGCCAAAAATTCTCTGTTGCCTATCCTTGCGGGATGTATTTTGGTTAAGGGGGAGGTTTGTCTTGAAAATGTGCCGAAGTATAGTGACGTGATGGCTATGATCAAGATTCTTGAGCATTTGGGCGGAAAGGTTAAGTTTGAAAGGGGGAAGTTTTCAAATGACAACCTAATCATTGACACAAGGGATATTGTGTACTGTGACGTTCCAAACGAACTTGCATCATGTGTGCGATCGTCAATATTTACACTCGGACCTATTCTTGGGCGGAAGAAGATTGCAAAGGTCGCCTATCCTGGCGGGTGTGATATTGGGCTTAGACCTGTTGATATACATATTTCACTACTTAAACAACTTGGGTGCAAGGTTATAGACAAGAACGGCTATATCTATGGCGATGCGAGCAAGAGACGGGAAGGTGATGTTATGTTATCCTTTCCAAGTGTTGGTGCGACCGAAAATGCCATGATGTTTGCGGTGCTAGGGCATGGACAGGTGAGAATATTCAACCCTGCACGAGAGCCTGAGATTGTCGACCTACAGAACTTTTTGAATAGTTGTGGTGCTAAAATTTCTGGAGCGGGGAGCAATTTGATTGTCATTGATGGGGTGAAGAGGCTCCACGGGTGCAGGTACCGAGCCATAAGTGACCGAATTGAGGCGGGAACTTTTATGATAGCGGGTGCTATGACGGGAGAGAAAGTGGTAATAAAAAATGTTATCCCCGAGCATAACCAAGCACTTTTATCAAAACTTTCAAAAACTGCTTGCAAAATTGACGTGCGAGATGATACAATTATCGTAGAAAGGGGTGGAAGGCTACAGTCTTTCGGCGAGGTCGAGACTGCGGTCTATCCAGGCTTTCCGACCGATTTGCAGGCACCTATGTGCAGTTTAGCCTCTATTTGCGAGGGGTATAGTTTGGTCATTGAGTCGCTTTTTGAGTCGAGATACAAGCATATTGGGGAACTTCTCAAGATGAACTGTGACATTCGTTGCAAAAATGGTGTATGCATAATCAAAGGACGGGATAAAATCTATGGTGCAGAGGTGTCTTCGCCAGACCTTAGGGGTGGTGTCTGTTTGGTGCTTGCGGGACTTGTGGCTGAGGGGTACACGACCATAAACAATATTGAACTTATTGACCGAGGCTACTTTAGGCTTGAAGATAAATTGACTTCGCTTGGCGGGGATATTAAAAGGATAAAGTGTGAAAAAAAAGTGGATAATTGCTCTTAGTATAATTGTTGGGATAGTATTAATTTTGGTGATACTAGCCTT
>CAJFOL010000055.1 GCA_904397185.1 uncultured Clostridia bacterium | reverse complement strand
TGTTAGAGCGGAGACAAAGTTTATGCCTAAAATCACTCAATCGGATAGTCGCCTAGCATCATGTTTGTTAGAGCGGAGGTAATGTAAAAACCTATAAAACACCCGAGCGGACAGTGATCCAAACTAAGTTTGGTTAGATTTTCGGCTCAAAGCCTTCAAAGATGACGTTGTCGCAATATTTGACAACTTTTAGGTATTCACTTTGGCTGGTTACCGTCCAAACGAGGAGCGGTAATTTTTTATATTTTCTTATAAATCTATTTGGTACCCGTTTTGCCTCATAACTTATAAAGTCCGGCTTGGATATTTTTTTGTTTAAAAGCATTCTTTTAAGTGCAAATTTTTTGAAATATGCAAGTTTTTCGCCTTTAAAAAAGCCTGCAAGTTGCCCTCGCTTAATTTCTGGAGCATGCTTCGAAAAATACTCAAGGACGTACGGATTGAATGACTGTACGGCAAATTCTCCCTTGTAGTTTTTAAGAAGGTCAATCACCTTTTTTTCAAGTTCGCCGACTTTGCCTTGATTTTTTATTTCAATAAGCAGTGGTACTTTGCCGTCAACAAATTCAAGCACCTCTTCAAGTGTTGGTATTTTTTCTTTGCTATCTTTTAAGAAAAGGATGTCAAGGTCAGATTTATTTAAAAACTTGATATAGCCGTCATTATCAGTGAGCCTTGACAGACTTTCATCGTGGAAAACGACAATTGTTCCGTCAGCAATCATTTGGACGTCAAGTTCAATAGGATAACCTTCATCTATAGCCTTACCGAAAGCCGAAAGAGAGTTTTCAGGGTGATCCTTATCATGAAGCCCACGATGAGCAATAGGAGTTTCAACAAGCCAAGAATTAAAAATATCCATTTTCACCACCTTACAATAAAATGTTCATTTTTTAGATAAAATATGCATTTATCATACAATTTACGACAAATTTCAACATTTTTTTTAAGAAAAGTATATTTATTTTCAATTATTATAACATAACTAAATCAAAAAATCAAACAAAAATTATATTGACTATAAAATTTTGAAGTAAAAATCATCAAATTATTGATTTATTTGACAATTTTTATTATAATTTAAAAATGGAACGAATTAAGAAGATTAGAAATTTTTGTATAGTTGCACATATTGACCATGGCAAATCGACACTTGCAGATAGACTTATTGAGAAGACAGGAACACTTGCTAAAAGAGATATGCAGGACCAACTGCTTGATAGTATGGAACTTGAAAGGGAGAAGGGTATTACAATCAAGTTGACTCCCACTCGAATGTTATACGAGTATCAAGGTGAGACCTATGAATTAAACCTTATTGACACACCAGGACACGTAGACTTCACCTATGAGGTTTCGCGGTCACTTGCCGCTTGTGAGGGGGCGATTTTGATAGTCGATGCCTCTCAAGGTGTCGAGGCTCAAACACTTGCAAATGCCTACCTAGCCATTGATAACAATTTGGAGATACTTCCTGTTATCAACAAGATTGACCTTCCATCTGCTAGACCAGAAGAAGTGAAGAAGGAAATTGAAGACGTTGTTGGGCTTCCTGCCATGCATGCTCCTTGTATTTCGGCAAAGGATGGAACAAATATTGACCAGGTGCTTGAGATGATTGTCAAAGAGTTTCCTGCTCCAAAGGGTGATGAAAATGGCAAACTCAAATGCCTAATTTTTGACAGTTACTATGATAATTTTAAAGGGGCAATTTGCCTTATTCGTGTCTTTGATGGCAAGGTCAAAGTGGGCGATAAAATAAAGATGATGCATACTGGCAAGGTCTTTGATGTGACAGAGGTCGGCATTTTTGTGCCATATGCAAAACCTATTGATATGCTTTTGGCGGGAGACGTTGGATATCTTGCTGGCTCAATAAAGAACTTGAGTGATATTGAAGTCGGCGACACTATCACAAGTTTTGATGACCCGATTGACAGCCCACTTCCAGGTTACAAGAAGGTTCAGCCTGTCGTTTTTTGCGGAATATTCCCAGTCGATGGGGCAAAGTATAACGAACTTAAAGATGCTCTTGAAAAATTAAAGTTGAATGATGCCTCGCTTGAATTTCAGCCAGAAGTGTCACAGGCTCTCGGCTATGGTTTTAGATGTGGCTTTTTGGGACTACTTCACCTTGAGATTATAACCGAAAGGCTGGAGCGAGAGTTTAACTTTGATATTATAACGACCGCACCAAGTGTGTATTATCATGTCCATAAAACAAACGGCGAAGTGCTTGAAATATCAAACCCGTCCTCACTTCCCTCGCCAACAGAGATAGCATACATCGAAGAGCCTGTGGTCAAGGCAAGCGTATTCGCACCGCCTACCTATGTTGGACCGATTATGGAACTTTGCCAAGAAAAACGTGGAGTTTATAAAGATTTGACCTACCTAGATGAAAACAGAGTGAGAGTAAATTACGTTCTTCCCCTTGGCGAGATAATTTATGACTTCTTTGACAGTTTAAAATCACGAACAAAAGGGTATGCAAGTTTGGACTATGAAATGGCAGGGTTTGAAAAGAGTGACCTTGTAAGAGTTGATATTTTATTGAATGGTGAGAAGTGTGATGCTCTATCTATAATCGTGCATAGAGATAAAGCCTATTCAAGAGGACGAGCATTGACAGAGAAACTTAAAAAAATTATACCAAGACAACTGTTCGAAGTGCCTATCCAAGCGGCTATTGGCAGTAAAATAATAGCAAGAGAAACTGTGTCTGCAATGAGAAAAGACGTGCTTGCAAAATGTTATGGCGGAGATATAACTAGAAAACGTAAACTCCTCGAGAAACAAAAGGAAGGCAAAAAACGAATGAGAAAGATTGGCAGTGTTGAAATACCATCTGAGGCTTTTATGTCCATCTTAAAACTTGATGATGAAGATAAGTAAGGAATGAAAGATTTGATTTGGTTTTTACAGGGCGAGAAAGTAAGGGATTTTCATGTATGAAAATCCCTTCGCCCCTTGCAAGTGTGCAAGGATCGTGGCTCGCTGAAAAGCGAGCCACTTTCTCGCCCTAACTTTATAAAAGAGGAAAGATATGTTAGGAGTCTATATTCACGTTCCATTTTGTGAAAGAAAGTGCATATACTGTGCATTTTCTTCTTTTTGTGACTTAAAAGAAAAAGATAGGTATTTGTCAGCCTTAAAGGATGAAATTGACAATTTTGACTATAAAAAACTCGAAAAAAGTGAAAATTATATAGAAAAAAACGAAAATTTACAAAAAATAGACACAATTTACATAGGTGGCGGAACACCAAGTTTGCTTGCGAGAGGCGAACTTAAAGGGATTTTAGATGCAGTTAAAGATAAATTTACACTTAGTGAAAATAGCGAGATTACCATTGAGTGCAATCCAAATTCGCTGACCGAGGAAAAACTTAAATTTTATAAGGAATTAGGCATAAATAGGCTGTCAATAGGAGTGCAGTCGCTAAGAGATGAGCAGTTGAAGTCTATTGGCAGACTTCATACTTCAAAGCAGGCACTAGATTCGCTAAGGTTAGCGACAAAATATTTTGATAATGTCAGTTGCGACTTCTTGATAGGACTGCCAAAACAAGATGGCGATGAATTTATTGAAGATTTATCGAAGGTGATTGAAATAGGAGTCAAACATATCTCGTCATATATGTTGCAAGTTGAAGATAATACTCCACTTGCCAAACTTGTAAAAAATCATCCTTTTGTACTTCCTGACGATGACGAATGTGTGGATATTTATCAAAAAACATCAAAATTTTTGCAAAAAAATGGCTTTTTGCAGTATGAAATATCAAATTTTGCAAAATATGGTTATGAAAGCAGACATAATCTAAAATATTGGAGTGGGGAAAGTTATGTCGGTTTTGGCTTGTCTGCTCACTCATATGTGTATGACGGGCGTTGGGCAAACTCGAATACTTTTCAGGGTTATTATCAGGGTAAACTTGCCTTGCAAGAGACTTTAAACAAAAAGCAACTTATTGAAGAGCATATAATGCTAGGGCTTCGGTGCGAACTCGGTGTGGATATAAAATATTTAGAAAAATTAGGTTACATTATTGAAAACAATCAAAATTATCATGATTTTTTAGCAAAAAACATAATTTTTCAAAAAAATAATAGAATTTATTTGAATCCACAGTATTATGGTGTGAGCAATTATGTGATAGTAAAACTGTTAAACGAGTAAAAAATGATTTAAATTAAGATGGTTTAATATTGACAATATCTTCAATTTATAGTATAATTTGCTTATAATTAATAAGATAAATATAAAATTTATCAAGAATTAAGGGTATTTTTTATAAAAACCTAAAATTTTAGGGAGGTATTATGGCGGAAGAGGTAAAGCCAGGCAGCAATCCTGACGAAGGGTATGTTTACAATAAGGAAGAGATTGACAAGGCAATAGCAAAGTTCCGAGAAGATGACAAGGCTAGCAAGAAAATGAAGAAAAAAGAGAAAAAACAAGAAGATGAGGACTACAATTATGATTATGGCGAAAAGAAAAAATCTTCATTTGGTAAGTATTTTTTGATTGGTTTTGTTGTACTTGTTGTGCTTGTTGGTATAGCCCTATGCTTATATTTCTTTGTTTTTAATAAAGATGAGGACAACACTATCAAAAACGTTAAGGTCAACAATGATAATCTAGGTGCCATAACAATGGTTGTCTCAGAGGAGAGCAATTCTCTTACTGCGACCGCTCACACAAAAGGAAATGCGACCTTTCTTGGTTGGGCAAAGGATGGACTTTATGGAAGTATTGTTGTAAGTGAAGACGTTAACCTTACAATAAGCCTGGACGATGAGTCAAACTACTATGCACTTTTCAATTTGACTATTGATACAACTGTATATAGAAATATACAATATACCTTATATGAAGAGGCTCACCTTGCAGTTGCAACGGGAGTAGAAGATTTTTCAGACGAGACTTTGGAAATACCTCAAGTTATTATGGACTCAAATGCAAACTATCAAGTCTATAAGATTGCAGGCGGTGCCTTTGCAAATCTTGATAGTGTGCAAAGTGTCCGACTAAATGATAAGATTATTTATATTGCAGACAATGCTTTTTCGGGCTGTGACAATATAACAAGTGTGTTCGTGCCTTCAACAAATCTATACTATGAAGTCGTAGACGGCGACCTTGTAGATAAAAATGGCAACGTCTTAATTGACACACCAAGTGTGGAAGAGGGCGAGGCGACCGAAAGTTTGCTTGCCGCATAGGAACAAATTGTTTTAGGTTTTAAGTTAAATTATATCTCTGTAGTTTTTAGCAGAGATATTTTTTATTTTAAATATTATGTTTTTTTATTTTAAGCATTAAAATTATTGAAAAACACTTGATTTTTGTGTGGCTATATGATATAATCACCCTGTAAAGTAAATTTGCTTTACAAGGTGACATATGAAAGTTGAAGAAAATGTAATTCTATGTAAACTTTTAGACCTATACGGCAAACTGCTCAGCAAAGGTCAGCAAGAGATTTTATCATATTCTCTAAATGACGATTTGACATTGAGCGAGATTGCTCAAAACCTTGGTATTTCAAGACAGGCGGTCAAGGATAGTCTGACTAAGGGCGAAGAGAAACTCTTTGCGATGGAAGAGGAACTTGGCTTTTTAAAAAGGGTAGAAGGTTACGAAAAAGAGATTATGTTATTGAAAGAACAACTTTCAAAAAAATAAAGGAGAAACAATGGCACTTTTTTCATCATTATCCGAAAAGTTTAACCATATCTTTTCCAAATTGACTAAACGGGGGAGGCTTACCGAACTTGAAATCAAGGAGGCTATGAGAGAGGTCCGTATTGCACTGCTTGAGGCCGATGTTAACTATATGGTTGCCAAAGATTTTGTCAAAAAGGTTTCAGAAAAGGCAGTGGGCGATGAAGTGCTTAAAAGTTTGACTCCAGCACAACAAGTTATTAAGATTGTACGGGATGAACTTACCGCTTTGATGTCATCAAACAATCAAAAACTTGCAGTTTCACCAAATCCACCGACTATAATCATGATGTGCGGACTTCAGGGGGCGGGCAAAACAACGATGTGTGCGAAACTTGGTGCATATCTCAAAAAATCTGGCAAAAAACCACTGCTTGTCGCCTGTGACATCTATAGACCTGCCGCTATCAATCAACTTCAAGTTGTTGGTAAACAGGCAAATGTTGAAGTTTTTGAAAGGGGAACACAAAACCCAGTCAAAACAGCAAAGCAGGCAGTCGAACATGCAAAGAAACAGGGACTTGATACTGTGATTATTGATACCGCAGGTAGACTTCATATTAACGAAGAGTTGATGGATGAACTTAAAAACATCAAAAAAGAGGTTTCTCCGACTGAAATCTTACTTGTTGTTGATGCGATGACAGGTCAGGATGCAGTTACTGTTGCCGAAAAATTCAATAGCGACCTTGATATAACTGGTGTTATCATGACCAAACTTGATGGCGATACGAGAGGTGGTGGTGCATTATCTATCAAGGCTATCACAGGAAAGCCTATCAAGTTTACAGGGGTAGGCGAAAAGATTGGCGATATTGAACCATTCTATCCAGACCGTATTGCCAGTCGAATACTTGGCATGGGAGATGTGCTTTCACTGATAGAAAAAGCGCAGGAGGCTGTCAGCGAAGAGCAGGCAAAGGAACTTGAAAAGAAATTCAAAGAAAATTCTTTTACCTTTGAAGATTATCTTGCCCAAATTGAAAGTGTGAAGAAAATGGGCAACATAAAAGACCTTCTATCTATGATACCAGGACTTGGCGGAAAGGTTAAAAACCTTGACATTGATGAACATCAAATTGTGGTCAATAAGGCGATTATTCAATCGATGACACCAGAGGAGCGAAGAAATCCCGATATTATCAAAGCATCTCGTAGACAGCGAATAGCAAAGGGCAGTGGAACCTCTGTTCAGCAGGTCAACCAACTGATAAAACAATTTGAACAGACCAAAGAACTTATGAAACAAATGAAAAGCGGAAAATTTAGAAAAATGTTCTAGTATATCCCGTCTGTAAAGACGTCAAGATATAAATTTTTAAAGGAGGAAAAAATGGCAGTTAAAATTAGACTTACAAGAATGGGAGACAAGAAATCACCTTTCTACAGAGTTATCGTAGCAGACTCAAGGGCTCCAAGAGATGGAAAGTTCATCGACATTCTCGGAACATATAACCCTCTTACCGACCCAGCAACTATCAAAATTGATACTGAAAAGGCTACAAAATGGCTCAAAAACGGTGCAACTCCAACTGACACAGCAAAACAAATTCTTGTAAAGAGTGGCATTATTGAGAAAAAATAGTCTTTAGTTAGACATATTTGAAAGACAACTATTGCCGTAAATTTATATGGCAGAAAAGGAGAAGAAATGAAAGAACTAGTAGAATATATAGTTAAAAACCTAGTTGTTGATACCGACAGTGTAAACGTGACAGAAGAGGAAGATAATGGTGTAACTGTTATCCATGTCAATGTTGCCCCTGACGATATGGGCAGGGTAATAGGCAAGGCTGGAAAGGTCGTTTCAAGCATCCGAGCAATCGTAAATTCAATTTCTTCAAGACAACACAAAAAAGTCGTTGTTAAAGTTGGAGAATAACAGTGATTGAAATAGCAAAAATTTTAAAACCGCAAGGAATAAAAGGCGAAGTCAAGGCTTTGCCTTCTACAAATGTCCTTGCTGTTTTTAAATATATCAAAAGTGCAGTTGTCGGAGAAAAAGAACTTGAGATTGAATCGATATCTCTTCGACAAGATTTTTTATATATAAAGTTTAAGGGTATCAACACAAGAAATGATGCCGAGAATTTGCGTGATAAATCGGTAAAAATTGACAAACAACTCTTGGAAGAGGCAAAAGAGCAAGATGATTTTTTAGTTGATGACCTTATCGGCATGGTTATATACGATGATAAAGGCGATCTTGTCGGGCAAATTTTAGATATCATCAATTACGGCTCATGCGACATTTTTGTCTTAGAACGAGAGGGACGAAGATACCAGGCACCATATGTTGAGGACGTCTTTTATAGAGATGGAGACAAATTGGTGGCAGATAGCGAGAAAATCAAAGAGGTCTTGGTATGAAAATAGACATTTTGACACTTTTCCCAGAAAGTTTTTCCTATCTCGACTCAAGCATTATAAAAAGGGCAAAAGATAACGGACTGCTAGAAATAAATATCATTGACATCCGTTCATTTTCTAAAGATAAACATAAAAAGTGCGATGATTATCCCTTTGGTGGCGGGGCTGGAATGCTGATGAGTGTTCAACCTATTTATGATGCAGTGATGAGTGTAAAAACTGAGAACTCAGTTATTGTTTTGCCGTCACCTAGCGGAAAGACTTACAACGTCAGCATCGCAAAAGACCTTTCAAAAGAAAAACACCTAATTTTTATCTGTGGACACTATGAAGGTATTGACCAAAGGGTGTGTGATATATTTCACCCAATTGAATTGTCAATTGGCGATTATGTTTTGACAGGTGGCGAACTGCCTACAATGGTTATAATAGATTGCCTGTCAAGATTTGTTGACGGTGTGATAAGCAGTGATAGCCTAAATGAAGAGAGTTTCTCAAGTGGCAGGCTCGAATATCCTCAGTATACACGTCCTGCAGATTTTTTAGGTTATAAGGTACCTGAAGTTTTGCTAAATGGCAATCATGCCGAGATTGAAAAGTATAGAAGACAAATGTCAGAAGAGAGGACGAGACAGGTTAGACCAGATTTGCTTGATAAAAAATAGGTTGATTTGTTTTATCTGCGGATAAAAATAGATAAACGAGGGCTTAGGGGCAGGAAAGTAAAAATTTTAACAGAGTTAAAATTTTTATATTTGTTTTTTAAAAACAAATCGCAAGGCTAAAAGCCTTGCACTTTCCTGACCCTTCCAAAAAATACCCACAAAACATAAAATCTCAAAAAATCAAAAATTTACGTAAATTTACAAAAAAACACAAAAATTTACTAAAAATCATGAAAAATTCAAAAAAACAAAGAAAAATCACTAAAAATATTAAAAATTATAGAAAAATCAAATAAAAATCATTAAAAACAAAAAGCAAGAAATAAAGGAGGAGATATGAAGATAAATTGGTTTCCAGGGCATATGAAGAAAGCATTACGCGAGATATCAAGCCAACTTGCTCGCACAGATATAATCATCTACGTGCTTGATAGTCGGGCACCAATTTCTTCTATAAATCCAAGTTTAAACAAACTTGCCCAAAACAAACCTATTTTATATGTTTTTAATAAGATGGATTTGGCAGATGAAGAACGGGTTAAAACCCTAGCCAAAAACTACAAAACCATAGCAACAGACTATATCTGTTTAAATAGCACAATGACAGGTGCAAGCAAGATGATAAAAAACAAAATTTTGTCTCTTATGAAGGGGAAGATTGATAAAGCACTTGCAAAGGGTATAAGGCCAATTTTGCGAGCGGTTGTAGTCGGTATTCCAAACTCTGGAAAAAGTACACTTGTAAACAATCTTTGTGGCAAAGCAAAAACGGTTACAGGCAATAGACCAGGTGTCACCAAAACTACTCAGTGGCTATCAATAGGAGATAATATAGAACTTTGTGACACACCAGGCACTCTTTATCCAAACCTTGAAAATCAAGATGTGGCAAAAAAACTTTTGTTTATCGGTAGCATCAAGGACGAAGTTGTTGCAGACATTGTCGAACTTGGAGAAGAATTTTTAAAGATGGCTGACGTTCGCTATCATGATTTGCTGACAAAACGTTATGGCGAAGACCTGTCACTTGATGCAATAGCAAAAAAACGAGGCTTTATTTTAAGTAAAGACGAATTTGATTATGAACGAACCGCTCAAGCGATTTTAGATGATTTTCGAAAAAATCGGATAGGGAGAATAACACTAGATTAGTCAATTTTTCAAAAATATGATAAAAATTTAGCATTTTTATATTCAAAATAGGTAAAAAATGAAAGAATTTAACAAAATCAAGGGTGATATAGGTGAAATCAAAGCCTGTGAATATCTTAAAAAACACAGATATAAGATACTTGAAAAGAATTATAAAAACAAGGTGGGCGAGATTGATATCATTGCAATGAAAAAGAAAATTTTAATATTTGTCGAAGTCAAACAGAGACAGACTTTAGAGTTTGGGAGACCAAGCGAGGCAGTAAATGAAGTCAAGCAACATAAGATAATCAAGACTGCCGAAAGTTTTTTGAAAGCATATGCAGGCAAATATCGGGGTTGCCAATTTGACGTTATTGAAGTTTTGGGCGATGAAATCAATCATATAGAAAATGCCTTTTGGGCATGAGAAAAATCAATAGCATTTGTTTTAATAATTTTAAAGTCCGCCCCGTTTATATCTCAAATTTTTGTCAATAATATCTTTTATAAGGAGATATTATGGCAAAGTTTTCAAGTGCTATGAGGTTTTTGTGTTTGGCGGTGATTTTGATTGTGATGGCGGGAATGCTTTATGCCTGCGAAGATTCAACACAGTTAAAGTGTGCATCAATCAGTGAAATCACTTCGGCGGGCAGTGAAAATTATGGTGTGCGAGTAAGTTTTTACAATGATTCTCGGCTAGAGGACAAATATGTTGACGTGCAGATTAAGTTTGACAAAATATGTGACATAACCTTTTGGGAAGAAAATCAAAATAAACTCACCCTTGAAATTGATGATTTTGACGAGTGGTATTCGCTCACAAACCTTATTGCAATTGCAAAAGGGCAGGAGGGACAGGAGAGTTTTGAAAAGTTTTCAGAGGCTAGTGCGAAGACATATTTGTTTAATCACGATAGCCCACTTGAGATAACTTTTCGAGTTGTAGTTGGTGATGTTGAGAAAAACAGTGCGGAAACTGGGCAGATTTTGGTTGGAAGTGAGCCAATTAGCGACCAATTTACATTAAAAATCAAATAAAGGCTTGAAATTGCTTTTATTTTTTTTTATTTTATAGTAATATATTATATATGAAGCATTTTGTTCGGGCTTCAAGGAGTGCAAAGTGATAAGAATAAAAAATTTATTTTTAAGATATACAAGGGAGTTTTATGCTCTATATGATATTAATATTGACATAGCAAGCGGTGAAAGTGTGGCTTTTGTTGGCGAGGACGAAAGTGGAAAGACGAGTTTGCTTCGTATACTTGCCAAACTTGAAAAACTTACCAAAGGTGAGGTGTATATCAAGGATATCCCTATTGAAAAACTTAACTACAAGACAGATATCAATGCAGGATATGTGCCAGCATCACCTGTATTTTTGGAGAAAAAATCGGTTTACGAGAATTTTAAGTACATTTTAAAAGGCTGGGAACTTACAGACAAAGAGATTGAAAACAAGATTAACAACACAATCATAGAATATTCGCTTGAGAAGATTAAGGACACAAAACTGAAAGATTTGACATTAGAGGAGAAGTATGTGTTGTCGCTTATAAGGCTGACGTTGCGAGATAACCTTGAACTTCTTATGATTGACAATATTTTTGACAAAATTAGTGAGCCTACAAAAGAGGTGGTATTTTCACTTATCAAACAACTTAATACTAAAAAGACTACACTTATTGTGGCAACGACCAAAGAGGAAATTGCGAATGCTCTTTGCAGACGTAAAATTTATTTCAAATATGGTTCAATTGTTGACAAACTTAATGACGAGAAAGACGAATCAACAAGTAAGGCTGAAGTCTTAGCAGAACTTAAAAAGAAGATGAAATAATTTTTATTAATGTCGAGACTAAAAATATTATATTTTTATCAAAAAATGTATCTTTGTTGTAATTTTTTAACATTATTATTGAAATTATCTAACAAACAGTCAAAGAATTTAATCTTGACTGTTTTTTATAATAATATATCATCTTTAGGCGAGGTAATCTTTTTTGTCGTTTGGGTTTCACTTTTGCTTGAACCATTTAGATTTGCCATAATATCACTAAGTCCTGAAAGATTTTTTCCGCCTAGTGCAGATAGGAGAAAATTTAAAAGTTGATTTTGATTGCCGAAAGGGTTACTAAAGTTAAAATTGTCGTTTTGATTATATGCCTGATTTTCGATATTTTGATTGTTTTGATTTGGTGATGAAAAACTTTGAGCCGAAGCCTTATTACCATCGGTAAACAAGTCATTTGGATAGTAATTATTTGCCCTGTTGGTATTACCCGTTTGGTTTTGGACTTGACCTTGTCCTCCGCACATCATCTTTGAAAACATATCAAGAAGAGAATTATCCATATTTAGATATATTCATAAAAGATAAAATTGTTGCAAAATATAGTGAAATTGTTGAGATTTTTGACATATATTGAAATATAGGAGCGAATATGAGATTGTCAGATTTTAACAATAACAAAACTGGAAAAGTTGAAGAAAATGTTACCGAGAAGGATATAATGGATAAATATAATCAGTATAAAGACCTATCAAGTGACCAGTTGTCGCAAGAACTTTTTAAAGAGGTGTCAAGGCAGAAGGCGAACGGCACATTTGATTATCAAAGACTTGAAAGCATGCTTGATAGTATAAAAGGTTCGCTAAGTGAAGAAAATTATCAAAATATGAAAAGGATACTTGAAAGTTTAAGATGATAAATTATAAGATAGATAAAACTTTGCTAAATATTGTAGAATTTTTAGGAGAAGACAAAAAATCGCAGTGTATTGTCAAAGCATATGATTATAACAGGCTCAAAAACATATTAAAAAATAGAAAAATAGAAATCTTAAAAGAATATTTATTCATAAAATCTTTTCGTGTGCTTGCAACTCGAAAACAAATTTTAGGACTGTCAAACCTTAGTCAAGTGCAATTTATCTCATCAATAAGCACCTGTTCGACACTAATGTATCTTGCCAAAAAGATATTGAAAGTGGAGGAATTGCCACTGACTGGAAAGGGTGTAGGCATCGCCTTTATTGACACAGGAATTATAGAACACGGCGACTTTTGCATTGGCGAGAGACGTATTAAATTTTTTAAAGATTTTGTCAATGATAGGTCTTCGTGCTATGATGACAATGGACATGGAACATTCGTTGCGGGAGTGTGTAGCGGAAGCGGGGCAATGTCGGCAGGAAAATATAGTGGGATTGCCCCCAAAAGTGAAATTATTTCGCTTAAAGCATTAAACGGGCAAGGCGAAGCATCGGCTGACAAGATTTTAAATGCGATGGAATGGGTATACATAAATCATAAAAATTACAATATAAAAGTGGTGTGCATGAGTTTTGGGAGTGAACCGCTCGGCTTTAATGACCCGATTATGGCTGGTGCCGAAGCATTGTGGAGAGAGGGTGTAGTTGTTGTAGCGGCTGCAGGTAACAGCGGACCTGAATTTCAAACAATCAAAAGTCCAGGAGTTTCCAGCCAGATTATAACAGTTGGTGGGTTCGATGATAACCGAATAGATATTGACTCATATGATGAGAGTTTCTTTGAAGTGGCAGAATTTTCTTCACGTGGACCCGCCTTTTCAAGATATAAGCCCGACCTTGTAGCACCGTCTGTGGATATAATCTCATGTGGGAGAGATAAGCCATATACTGTGCTTAGTGGAACAAGTGTCGCCACTCCTATGGTTGCAGGTCTTTGTGCATTGCTTATTGAATATAGTCCAAATCTTAAACCCATTGAAGTAAAAAGGATACTGCTCCGTAGTTGTAAGCCTATCTGCTTTAATAAAAATTTAGAAGGCTATGGCTATCCAGAAGTAGATAAAATGTTTTTATCAAAAGAAAATAATAAAATTAGATTTTGATTTTAATAATAAAAAATATATATTTTATTTCTTATAAATTTAAGTAAAAAATACTAAAAAATGATTTTTTAAGTTTTTTTGTGTGAATTAATATAAAAATTTACGATAAATATGGAAAAACGGACTAAAAGGCGAGAAAACAAATTTTTAAAATGAATTTTAAAAATTTAAAAATCATAAATGATTTTTTGTGGGCTGTTACCCACGTTTTCTCGCCTTTTAGTCCATTTTTTCTCAACGATTATCTTTCTTTTTCTTTGATTATTTCAATGATTTTTTCGCAAGCATTAAAATTTTGAATTTTCGACATATTTTTTATATATTTTTCTCGATTTTTATATAAATTATTGATTTTTATCAAAAACATATTGTCATCATAATCTTCTTCTAATAGCACATCTGCGATTTTATAATTATAGAATAAATTTGCGTTTTCTATTTGGTCACCTCGTGAAATTTTCTTTGAAAGAGGGATAAGTAACATAGGTTTTTTGACTGCCAAAAATTCGTTGATTGCCCCAGAACCGGCACGAGAAAGGACTATATCTGCAAGATTTAAAAAGTCGCCAATATTTTCAGCATAATCTACCTGAACATAACCTTTTTTATCTATTTTTTTTACTTTTTGCCTACCAGTTATGTGAATTATATTAAAATTTTCAAGTAGTTTTGTGCTGTTGCCTATAACTTTTTCATTTATAAATTTTGCACCGCTTGAGCCTCCAACCACTAGCAAGTTAGGTTTATTTTTATTTAATTTGTCTAAAAAATTGAGATTGTTTTTGTTGCCTTTAAGTACCTGCCGTCTAATAGGTTGCCCGGTATATAAGCATTTTTTATCATATGTGATGGTCTTTTCAAAACTGCAACACATTGCATCACAGCATCTAAGTATAATTTTATTTGCAAGCCCTAAACTTAGGTCAGACTCATGACTGACAATAGGTATTTTTAAACTTTTGCCAGCGATAACAACAGGCACTGCCACAAAGCCACCCTTAGAAAAGATGACATTTGGTTTAATTTCTTTGAGAAGTTTTTTGCATTGTCTAATTGCTTTAAAGAGTTTAAATGGTATCAAAAGATTGTTTAAAGTGAGTTTTCGCTCAAGTTTTACCGTTTCAATTTGGTGATAAGAGATATCTTTTTCTTTGGATATTATATCCTTTTCCATACCTTTTCCGCCTATGTAGTGAATGATATATTCGTCTTTTAAATAATCTTTCAGTGCCAGGTTTGGATATACGTGTCCCGCTGTTCCTCCACCTGTCAAAACAATAGTTTTCATATTTGCTCCCTCTTGTTATCTTATGTAAAACTTGACTGTTTTATGCTAAATTTCGACAATATTTTCTTAACTGACAAGACAGAGTATTTTTATGCAAAATTATGGATAATTATACACTTTAGTTTATAAATATGCATTTTAAAATTAAAAAATAAATTGATATTAAAAAAATACATAAAAATTGCAAGAAAAAGCAAAAAATAACTTTTAAAAATGATAAAGTATAAGGATTTTTTATTGTGAAAAAATCTAATTTGTGTTATAATAGGATAGGAATTTTATAGTTTTAGGAGCATATATGGCAGAAAAGAAATATGATGCAAAAGATATAGTGGTACTTGAGGGATTAGAGGCTGTTAGACTTAGACCTGGTATGTATATTGGTACAACTGGCTCAAAAGGTATGCACCATCTGTTATGGGAGATTGTCGACAATGCGATTGATGAGATTGCAAATGGCTATGGCGATACAATTACAATCACACTCAATACCGATGGGTCGGTGACTGTAGAGGATAACGGTCGTGGTATTCCAGTTGACGAGCATCCAACTCTTCACAAGTCTGGTGTCGAGGTTGTATACACTACATTGCATGCGGGCGGAAAGTTTAACACCGACAACTACAAGTTTTCGGGAGGTTTGCATGGTGTAGGTGCTTCGGTCACCAATGCACTTTCAAGGTGGTGTAATGTAACCATTTACAAGGACGGCAAGGAGTACTATATTGGCTTTCATTCTTATATGGATGATAATGGCAAGATGCACAGCGGTGTACCAGTTGAGCCTTTAAAATATGTTGGAAAGACTAAAAAAACAGGTACAAAAGTTACATTTTTGCCTGATAGTGATATGTTTGGCAACATTAAATTCAATTTTGAGACAATCTGTTCCCGTGCAAGAGAACTTGCCTTTTTGAATAAGGGGTTAAAGATTGAACTCATTGACTTAAATAGCGATAGAGAAGAAAAATATCACTACGAGGGTGGTATATCAGATTTTGTGGAATATTTGGTTGAGGGAAAGAGCAAATTATTCTCAAAACCTGTCTATTTTGAGGCAGAAGACAAAAATTTTGATTTGGAAGTTGCATTTATCTATACTGACGGCTACACAGAAAACTCCTTTTCATTTGTCAATAATATTCCAACCATTGAGGGTGGAACACATGAGACAGGATTTAAAAGTGCCTTTACCAAGGTCATGAATGAGTTTGCAAGAAATAACAACTATCTTAAAGAAAAAGAGCAAAATTTGCTAGGCGAAGATTTTAGAGAGGGCATAACAGTTGTACTCAACGTCAAGATGAACAATGTCCAATTTGAAGGCCAGACGAAGACGAAACTAGGCAACCCTGAGGCTAAGACGCTCGTTGAAAACTTGACGATAAGGGAGTTGTCAAAATATTTTCAAGATAAAAAACATTCTACTATCGGCGAGATAATTGTAAACAAAGCAAAGGGTGCTGCCAAGGTTAGAGAGGCTGCAAAGAAGGCGAAGGAACTTACTCGTGCCAAAAACTCGGCTGAAAACTTCAATTTGGTTGGAAAACTTGCTGCGGCAACCTCGCGAAATCGTGAAAATGCCGAACTATTTATAGTCGAGGGTGATTCGGCGGGTGGCTCGGCAAAACAGGGACGAGACAGACGTTTCCAAGCAATTCTTCCTCTTAGAGGAAAGCCACTCAATGCCGAGAAAAAACGTATTGACCAGGTGCTAGCCAACGAGGAGATAAGGACAATTATCTCAGCACTCAACACAGGTATAGGCGAAGATTTTGATTTGTCAAGTTTAAGATACAATAAAGTCATAATCTTAAGCGATGCCGACCAAGATGGTGCACATATTCGTGCAATACTTCTTACCTTCTTCTTTAGGTATATGCGAGAACTTATCAATGACGGTCATGTATTTATAGGCTTGCCACCACTATATAGGGTGTACAAAAAGGACTATAACGAATATGTCTATTCAGATTACGAACTCCCTGAGGCTATTGCTAGGGCAGGGCGAGGGTATAGTTTGCAAAGATATAAAGGTCTTGGCGAAATGAATGCCGAACAACTTTGGGAGACCACCATGGACCCTGAAAAGCGAAGCCTTGTGCAAGTGACAATCGAAGATGCGACCGAGGCTGAGAAGATGGTCACAACACTTATGGGCGATGATATTGAGGCGAGGAAGAAGTATATCAACGAACATGCAAACTTCGACCGTGAGGACGAGTTTTATAAGAACTATAAAAAGGATGTCAAATAGGATGATTTTAATATTAAAAAACGTAACAAATAAGATAATTTATTAAAAATGACATAAAAACAGCAGAAAAACATAAAAAATGATTGATTTTAGGAGAATTTATGCAAAACGAAAACAATTTTGAGCAAGGAAAGATGGATATAGATGAAGAAAACACTGTAAATGAAGAATTTTCTGGCTCAAATGATGGCGAAGATGGGCAGAAGGGTATTATATATAAGAGCATGAGTGAGGTTCTACACGATTCAATGATACCATACACCGAAACGGTTGTTATGGATAGAGCCCTGCCTCGTGTCGAGGACGGACTTAAACCTGTCCAGCGAAGAATACTTTATTCTATGCTGGAACTTGGTGTTACTCCAGATAAACCTCACAGAAAATCGGCAAGAATTGTTGGTGACTGCCTTGGTAAATATCACCCACACGGCGATAGTTCTGTCTATGATGCAATGTGCCGAATGGCTCAAGACTGGGTGCTTCGTGCACCGCTTGTTGACGGACATGGAAACTTCGGCTCGGTCGATGGCGATAGTCCTGCTGCTATGCGTTATACAGAGGCGAGACTTACCCCGCTTGCTATGGAACTTATGCGAGACCTTGACAAGGACACGGTAAGGTGGAGCCTTAACTTTGATGACTCACTTAAAGAACCTGATATGTTCCCAGGACGTTTTCCAAACTTGCTTGTCAATGGTGCGAGTGGTATTGCGGTCGGTGTTGCGACAAATATTCCACCTCACAACTTAGGCGAGGCTATAGATGGTGTTGTTGCCTATATCAATAACCCGAATATAAAAGTTGAACAACTTATGAAGGTTATCAAGGCACCTGACTTTCCATCAGGCGGTGAAATAATAAATGTTGACGATGGGCTTGAACAGGCATATAAGACAGGCAAGGGCAAAATACTTATCCGTGCAAAGACCTTAATCGAAAAGAATGGTGATAAGGTCAATATAGTATTTACCGAACTTCCATATCAGGTGAATAAGGCACAACTTCTTCAAAAGATAGCTGAGTTAAAGGAAAACAACAAGGACAAACTTTCCTCAATCACCGAAATAAGAGATGAGTCTGATAGAAATGGTATGAGGGCGGTTATAAGACTTAAAAAGGATGCCGACCCGAAGAAAATACTTGAATATCTATACAAAGCGACTAATTTGCAGATATCATATGGCATAAACATGGTCGCAATTGCTGACGGCAAACCTAAACAATTAAATTTGCTTGATATTGTATCATATTATGCACAGTACCAAAGAGAAATCATAGTAAGACGTACAAAATATGATTTAAATTTAACAAGAGAGCGGGCTCATATTGTAGAAGGGCTGTTGATTGCCATAAAAAATATAGATGATGTCATAAAGATTATTAAAAAATCGGCAACTGTCGGCGAAGCAAAGACAAAATTGAAAGATAAATTTAACTTGTCTGAGAAACAAGCACAGGCAATCCTTGATATGCGACTTGCTAGACTTGTACACCTTGAAGTCAACAAACTTCAAGAAGAACTTGCCCAGTTAAAGCAAAAAATTGCCGAATATGAAGCCATACTTGCCTCCAAAAAGGCTCAATACGATTTGGTTAAAAAGGAAATTCTTGAGATAAAGAAGTCCTATTCAAGTCCAAGAAAGACACTAATATCAGGTAGCAACGAAATTGTTGTAGACATGGTAAAAGAGGACACAATTGACAACGATAAGACCTTTGTTGTTGCTATAACTGCTGGCAACACTATCAAGAAGGTCACCTCAAAGAATTATTCAATGAGTCAAAAGTCGCTTAATGATAACTCCACAATTACAGATGTGCCTGTTCAAATTGAAAATGTCTACGGCAGTGATACATTGCTTATATTTACCAGCCAAGGCAATGCAATAAAAATTCCAGTTGCCTCACTCAAAGAATGCAAGTGGAGAGAGAAAGGTCAAACACTGCTTTCAATTGATAAGAATGTTATCTTAAATGAAATACCAGTAAAAATCATGAAATTACCAAGCGATGGATGCCTGCTTTTTATGACCAAGTATGGTATGGTTAAGAAGAGCGAAGTCAAGGATATCATAGTCAACAAGACCTTCTATCAAGTTTGTAAACTTGGTGAGGGCGATGAAGTTAAGAACGTTGAACTTGACAAGTCAGGCAAGAGTATATTGATGCTCACTAGAAAGGGGATGTCACTCAACTTTGATAAAACCGACATCCCAACCCAAGGACGTATATCTGGTGGTGTAAAGGGCATAAATTTGGACGATGGCGACAGTGTAATCTTTGCAAAACAGATAGACTCTACCTCAGTTGTTGTGATAACAGACAACGGATATATCAAAAAATTGCCAGTCAAGGAGTTCCCGCTGTCACAACGTTATAGAAAAGGTCTAAAATATATCAACTTTGCCAAGAATTGTCAAAATGTATTCTATGCTTGTGACGTTGACGGCAATGCGACCTTGGCGGTTGACTTTGGACTTAAAATACTTCCAATGGAAACTAAGAAATTGCCAGAAAGTGAAAGACTATCAACAGGTAATGAAATAATCAAGAAAAACTTTTTCACCATCAACAAAATGGCATAAAACCCTATAAATTTTATAAATAAAAGTATATTTTTTAGTGAAATGTTCATTCCTAAGTGTTTAGCCTTTGGATGTATCGCAAAAAATATGCTTTTTTAGTTTTTTAACTTTGCCTAAATTTTAATATTTTGCCTATTTTATATAAAAGACTTTATTTTTTATTTGCTGAGATAAGTTTGACAATGTCAATAACTTTTTCAAGTTCGATAGAGTCAAGTTTGTTTAGTTCCTGCAAGAGTTCTTTGTACTGAATAGGATAAACTATACTTTCATCAAAAAATTCGGACATAGTGATGTCAAAATAGTCACATATATTAATTAGCCCCTCAATAGACGGCATACTTCGCCCATTTTCTATTTGATTGATATATTCCGAACTTTGCCCTAAGTCTAAACTCATCCCTCGTGCTGAGTTTTTCTTTGCATTACGTAAAACAGCAATTCTTTTGCCGATAAAAGACTTATCAATTGTTTTCATAATACAAGTTTATACTATGTAATATAAAAATATCCATAAATGAATTATTAATTTGCTTGCAGCACATAGTAAAAATATGTATAATATGAAATATAAAGGGTTTATATATAAAAATTTAAATTAAATAGGAGGGATTATGTATCCTTGGGATGATGATTTTGATGATGACGATGACGAAGATGATGATGACGATGACGAGGATGAATATATTGATGAGGAGTGGAATGGTCACTTTGGTGATTGGGATGGAGAGGAAGACGAGTTTGATGAGAATGATGATAAAGACGAAAAAGACGAAGAAGATGAAGATAATAAAGACAAAAAAAAGAAATCAAAAGATGATGACGAAAATTCTGATGGTTATGGAAAGGATATAGGCGATGGATACGGAAAAGACACGGGTTATAGGAGTGATAATGGGGATAATAGTGACAAATCAGGAGGTGATGATAGCAAGTCTTTAGGCGGTGGCGATGAAAATGATGAAAGTAAAAGCAAAATTGGACAATTCGTTGCGACTGTAAAGGAAATAAAAAAAGAATTTGATGAAATTAAGGCTAGAATAAGAATGATAAAAGAGGCAAGAAGATTGATTGGATCACACAAGATATTAGGGTTTTGTCCAAAATGTGAAACGTATTCAATTTTTTTTAGTAAAAGACTTGGAGATACTATTCTTAAAATTGCATCAGGTTTATTTGGTGCAAATAATACATATACATTTTATTGTATGAATCCATCTTGTAAGTTTAATTATTATGCAGGATATTGCTTTAGAATATATGAATATATGGAAAATATTGAATTTGATGTTCAAAAAGCACATTTAACGAAAAGATATTTTAAATTAGATGATTAAATGATAATTTCTAAATAAAATAAAAAACTTTTAAAAATCACTTGACAAATGTGTAGAAAATACACATAATATATTTGGAAGGTGAAAAATGGAAAAAGATAATCCACTCTATGCTGGGCAGGGGATACACGTTATAACTGCATTGTTTACAGTGGAAGACGGCAAATTTAAAGTTCTTCTTATCAAGCGAAACAACGAACCGTTTAAAAATATGTGGATACTGATTGGTGGTGCTTGTTATAATAATGAGACAGTTGAAGAGGCAATGAAACGTGAGATGTACGAAAAAACAGGCTTAAAAAATATTCAAACGACATTTTTTAGGATATATTCTGAGCCAAACCGAAGTCCAATAATGCGTATGCTTGCAGTTGTCTACATTGGTGTGATTGATTGCAAAAAGGTTAAAGTGCTTAAAAAGACAACAAAGACCAAGGATGCCGATTGGTTTATGATTGACAGGGTCCCGCCTCTTGGTTATGACCATAGCAAAATTTTGGTTGATGCGATTGAGTTTTTAAAGGAGAAAATATTTGACTCTCAAATCCTAAAAAATTTATTTCCGCCAACTTTTACCATGCCAGAGATAATTACTGCCTACCAAAGTATACTTGAAAAAGATATTGACCGAAGAAATTTCCGAAAGAAACTTCTTGCAAGTGGAATAATAGAACCGACAGGTGAGAATGAGTCGTCTCCGGGCAAAAAGCCAGCAAAACTTTATAGATTCTGCGACAAGAAAAATTAGCAAAGTTTGTTTTCACTTTAAAATGCTTTAAAAAGCATTTTTAATATAGTTACAAATGTGTATTCAGTACACATTTATACAAAAATATAGAAAATTAACAAAAAATACTAAAAATTTTGCAAAAAAGCACAATTTTTATGTCGAATTTAAAAAATTTTATAAAAAAGGAGAAAAAATATGAAAAAGACAATTGTTATAAATTTCGTAGGTGGACCAGGAGCGGGCAAATCATATATGGCGATGAGGGTGGCATCAAACTTGAAAGAGAGGGCGGTGAGTTGTGAGTATGTGCCAGAATTTGCAAAGGACCTTGTCTATGAGGGGAGGAAGGAAGAACTTGGCGACCAACTTTATGTGCTTGCCATGCAAAATCATATGCTAAAAAGGGTTAAGGACAAAGTGGATGTAATTGTCACCGACTGTCCAATTATACTTAGTATGTATTATAATGAAGCAAACGGAAGTGCATACAAGCCGAGCATTTTCAATGAACTTATTTTGGATACCTATAAAAATTACGACAATATTGTATATTATGTAAATCGCAATCACCCATACGTCCGAGAGGGGAGATATCAAACAGAAGAGGAAAGTATTGTCGCTTGCAATGAAATTAAAGATAGGCTGGACAAAAGTGGTATAAAATATGAGGATATTGTTTGCAGTGGAGATATGGCAGAAAAAATAACCGACCAAATATGTTTGCTTTTAAGTGTACGTGATAGTAGTGTTGAGACAAAACCTGAGTATGAACGTAAATTTTTACTTAAAGATGACAAAATATTGAAGTATGCATATACAAAGGTTACTATTTTACAAAACTATTTTAATTTTGGAGAAAGGGGAAGACGTATAAGATGTGTTGAAGGCAATGGTTACAAAAAATATTATTATGCCGAGAAACATGGAGAGGGAAGCACACGAAGTGAGTATGAAATACCCATAACTAGAGAAAAGTATTTAAAGTTGCATGATACATTCACTTATGGTAAGGATATCTTAAAGGATAGATATTTTGTCGAACTTGATGGCACAAAGTCGTGTGAAATTAACTATTTTCATTCGCCCAAAAATTTTAAATTGATTGAAGTCGAATTTGAAAATAGTAAACAAATGGAAGAATTTTCTCCGCCAAAGTGGTTTGGGCAAGAAGTCACACAGGACAAAGAATATTATAACAGCAATATTGCGAAATAGATTTTATAAGATAATTTTAAGTTTTAATAGAATTAATGATTGTAATTTTAAGTGGATAATGATAAAACATTATCCTTTTTTTTTAAATTTTGCATAAATGGTAAAACATTTTAATATACATATTTTGAACGTTGAATTTTTCGACAAAAAATACATTTTATCGAATATTTTTGACATTATTCTAATTGGGAAAATCTTAAAAAATTTATTATCATTAAAAGCGAGGTTTGTATGCCATTTTGTGTAATCAAATCAAGAACAATTAAAATATTTTTTGCTATGCTTGCTGTTGTGGTTTTACTTTGTATTTCATTTGAGGGTGGCTCATCTGCTCAGGTCTGGTTTGGCTCATCATCACGGCTGGTGCCAATCTACCGAGTAGATACAGAGGAAAAACAGGTAGCCATCACATTTGATGCAGCATGGGGAGCGGATAAAACCGAAGAGATTATCCAGATTTTAGATGAGTACGACTGCACTGCGACCTTTTTCTTGGTAGGTTTTTGGATAGATAAATATCCAGAAATGGTCAAGGCAATAGACGAGGCTGGACTTGAGATTGGCACTCATTCAAATACCCATCCTGATATGGCAAAACTGGACACAAGCACGATTACGAGCGAACTTGAGACTTCAATCAAAAAGATAACGGATATCACAGGCAAAGAGGTCAAAGTCTTTAGACCGCCGTATGGTTCGTATAACAATAGTCTTTTGAATGTTTGCTCAAGTCTTGGACTTAAGGCAATTCAATGGGATGTGGATACCCTTGACTGGAAGGGACTGTCTGCAAGCGAAGTTACTGACAGGGTAATGAAAAAAGTCCAAAACGGTTCGATTATTTTAATGCACAACAATGCTGACAATGTCTGCGATTCACTTAGATTGACACTCGACTGGCTAAAGATGAAAAGTTATAAGGTGACAAGTGTAAGCGAACTTATTTATAGCGACAATTATACTATAGACGCAAATGGAGTACAACACAAAAATTAAAAGGAAAAAAGGAGAAAATTATGGAAAATACTTTAAGAGTTCATGCTTCCAACAATAGAGGTCAGTTGGTAGGTGTTTTAAACGAGGATGTTACTAAAACTTTTGAGGTGGAAGGTGAAAAATTTTACGAAGGTAAAATAGAAATCGAAAGGCTGTCGGACAATGTCGATATACTGCCTTTCACAATATCAGAAAAACTTGTGAGGGCTTACAACTTAAAACTTGAGAAAGGAGAAGAGTTTGCTTTTGGTGGAGAACTTCGCTCCTATAACCGTAATATTGACGGAAAAAGCCGATTGATATTGTCTTTCTTTGTCAAGGAAGTTTTAAATCGCGAACATTTGTTTGATGAAAATACCAATATGCTTCACCTAGTTGGCTTCATATGTAAAGAGCCCAATTATCGTATCACACCATTTAACCGTGAAATCTGCGATGTTTTATTGGCAGTAAATAGAATAATGTTTAATAAATCTGACTATATCCCATGTATTTTGTGGGGACGAAATGCTAAACTTATCCAAAATCAAAAGGTCGGCACAAAGATTGATATTCTAGGACGTATACAATCAAGAGTTTATAAGAAAGAGGTCAGCGAAGGAGTCTTTGAAGAAAAGACTGCTTATGAAGTTTCCGTGCAGAAATTGCAGATACTTGATAAAGAAGAGGTCAAAAACTCTGACGAAATAGGAGCATAGGTATTTTAGAAATATGTGTAATAACACCATAGAAATATGTGGCATAGATATTTAAAATAGGCTAATGTTTTTTATTTAAAAATTTTGTTGAGTTTGTTTTGTACGTGCGAAAGTAAAATTTTTGCAAAACAAAAATTTTTATTTGCCTAACGGCAAATAGCGGGTTTACACCCGCACTTTCGCACTTTTTTAACTCCTATTTTGCATTTTTTAAATAAAAATCGCTAAAAATTCAACAATTTAGCGATTTTTTTATTAATTTTCAATATTTGGCTTAAGTTTTTATAAAGATTAATATTTTTATCACATTTTTATTTATTTATCATTTTTTTCTATTATTATCCTATTTTTTTGAAATTAGATATTGACGGAGAAATACTACTATGTTATAATAAAACCCTATATTGTTTAAGGGGGTAAAATGGGGGATAAAAATAAGAGTAAAAAGAAAAAATTGACAAGAAAGGAGAAAAAGGAGCGAAAAGCCTATCGAAAGGCTAACAATATTCCGTCATTATGGGATTATGTAAAAGGCTACAAAGGTTATATTGCATTATATATTTTACTCAATATTGTACTTGTTGCTGCAAGTGTTTATGAGACCATTTTGGCGGCAGAGGCTATAGCAAATGTTACCGAAGCGGTTGCAGGCGAGATAGCACTGTTTAGGACGGCAATAATTCAGGCGGTTATCCTTATAGTGCTTGCAGTTTTGCAAAGATTGATATGGGCAGGACTTGCAGTTATATACAACAAGTTTTCTACAAAAGTTGTGTCAAAAATGAATAATGACCTAGCCTATCAAGCCTTTAAATTCAGTGCAAGCACATATGCTAATAACTCGACTGGCACCTTCGTTCAAAGGATAGTCAATGACCCAAGCAGACTTGTAGGCTCAATCATCAACGTTGTCGATTATGTTGCAACTATACTTCGAATGTTTATAATATCTATTTACATATTTGTACTCAATTATATAGTAGGACTTGTTTTGACTTTAGGTATGATTTTGGCATTTGTGATTGAAAGAATAAGGCTTAATATAAGAAAAAAGAGAATGAAAATTTCAAACAAAAAGTTTGATAAGATAAATTCTCTTACAACTGAGATTGTCAAAAGCGAACGTGATATCAAATCGCTTGGACTAGAAGAAAAATTGAGGGTGACAACTGAAAGTTACTATGATGATTATAACAACTATGTATATAAACGAAGTGTTATAAACAGCATATTATCACAGTCACGAAATATTATAACTCAAGTTTTCAGCATCGTTGCATTGATTATTGGTATAATTCTTCTCGAACGTTCACTTATAGTCTTTGCTTCGTTTATGGTGATTTATTCAAACCGATATAGTTTTAATAGCCTAATGATGCAACTTAGTGCGGTGTTTGATATAAAAAATGACGTGGAAATATATGGAGAACGAATATTTGCATTGTTTGATAAGAAAGAGTTTCCAGTTGAAAGGTTTGGTAATACAAAACTAGACACTGTCAAAGGCAAGATTGAATTTAAGGACGTAAGTTATGCCTATATTGATAAACTTCGCTCCATAGATGATTTGCAAAGTGAGAGTAATGACAGTGAGACGGTCAAACAAGATAACGTTGTTGAGCATCTTTCATTCTTAATCGAACCAAACACCACTGTCGCATTTGTTGGAAAATCAGGTAGTGGTAAATCAACGATACTATCACTTATGTCAAAGATGTATGAAGTTGACGGTGGTGAAGTGACGATTGACGATGTGAATATCAATGAATTAACCAAAGATAGTTTAAGGACCAACATTTCTTTAGTCAATCAATTTCCATACATATTCGATATGTCTATCCGCGACAATCTTTTGATGGCAAAGGCGGATGCGAGCGACAAGGAACTCGAAGATGCTATCAACAGGTCATATTTAAGAGAATTCATAGACACTCTCCCAAATGGAATAGACACGGTTGTTGGAGAGAGTGGTATAAAACTTTCAGGCGGACAGAGGCAACGGCTGGCGATTGCAAGGGCATTTTTGCGAAAGACAAGTATAATTTTGTTTGATGAAAGCACAAGTTCACTTGATAACTTCGCACAGGAACATATCAAAGACAGTATTGACAATCTTAAAGGTACCAGTACGATTGTGATTGTCGCACACAGGCTTTCGACTATAAAGAATGTCGACAAAATATTCTTCCTTGACGAAGGTAAGATTATTGATAGTGGCACTTTTGACTACCTTTTTGAAAATAATCAAAAATTTCACAATATGTTCTTGGCAGA
>CAJFOL010000054.1 GCA_904397185.1 uncultured Clostridia bacterium | reverse complement strand
TATAATATGCTTGCATTTAAAAAATGCAGGGAGGTAAATTATGAAAAATAATGATAAATTTGATTTAACAGTAGGTGGGAAAGGCAACCGCGAACCACTTGATATCTTTGAGCCATTCTTTGATGACTTCTTGGGATATCCTATGTTCAACAGAAAGGACTTCAACAGAATGAATAATATAATGAGAACAGATGTCAAGGAAGGGGAGAAAGATTATACACTTGAGATTGAGATGCCTGGCTTTGACAAAAAGGATATCAATCTTGACTTAAAAGATGGATACTTGACAGTAACTGCAAAGAGAGAACACAACTACGATGACAAGAAAGAAAATTATATCAGAAAAGAACGTAGTTATGGCAGTTTCAGCCGTTCATTCTATGTAGGTGATGTTAAGAAAGAGGACGTTGAGGCAAGTCTAGATAATGGTATGCTAAAAATCGTTCTTCCAAAGGAGCAAAAGAAAGTTGACGGTTCAAACCGCATTGAAATTAAATAATTTTTGACAATAATTTCTGAATTTTTGCTTAAAAATCTGCAAAAAACACGAAAAAACAGTCAAAAATCGAAAAAATGTCAAATTTTATTTAATTTAAACGAAAAATGCAAGGGCATAAAACCTCTTGCATTTTTTATTATTTGAAGATGAAAATTACAAATTAAGATAAAATTTATAGTAAAAAATATAATTTTATTCTATTACTTCAATTTCAATGCCAAGAACGCCATATTTCTCAATGTTTTCTTTTGAGTAATATTTGCTCATATCATCAGGACTTGCCATCTCGTTTTTCTTGTAGCCAAGTTTAGACTTGTCAAAATGAGAATAAAGTTCTTCAAAATTTTTGAAAGGGTGGAGTGATTTTATCTTTGTTTTTATAATTTTAAGATTGTCATCATCATTTACAAAAATAATAATGTCGCCATTTTTTAAGATTTGTCTTTTTTCATCATTAAGACGCATTTCAATTGTTTTATGTCCGTTTTTAATACTTTCAAATGGAGAAGATTTTAAATGCATAACATATTTTTTGCTTTGCTTATCATAAATATTTTGATTTTTTAGCCATAGATAGCATCCCTCCATTTCCTCAGGTTTGTGCTTAAACCCACATTTTACATAAAATGAGGCGTTGTTCTTTGTAGGGGTAAGTTCTACCATAAATTCGTCGCAGTTCTTGTTGACATATTCTTGCAATCTTTCCATAAGATTTTGTACAAGAAGTTTTCCAACCCCACGACCTTGAAAGTCGGGCAGAACCATTACATCACAAAGGAATCCATGCGTATAGCCATCGCCAATAATTCTAGCCATACCGATAGTTTTGCCTTCTTCAACCGCCGACACAACCAGCATAGAATTTTCTAGTGCTTTTTTAACCGCAAGATTATCTAAAACCTTCCAACCGAGTGCTATATGTAACCTTTGAAAATCTTCAACCGAAACAAAATTTTGTAGTTTCATGCTTTCTCCTTATTTGATTTTACCCTTTAATTTTGCCGAGCGAGTGCTGAGTTGTTTCATTTTTGATAGCAAATTCTCATAATTTTCAATATTTTTTGCCATTTTTTCAGCAATTTCGCTGTCGCTATCATTACTATTAAGAATTTTTGACCTTTCAAAGTCAAGTTTTTCAAGTTCGGCAAGCAAATTATGCAATTCAATATTTATTTGAATAAACTCTTCATTTATTTTGTCATTTTCCATACTTTACCACCTTTATATTTTGAAAATTTGTATTGTCTTTATTTCTCCATTTCATCAAGTGTCCAAATGGTGTATTGAGACCTATGCCAGTCGCCAGACCATGAGCCAGAGCCAACATAATTAAAATCATCAAAATCTGGTGCACTTAAGATTGGACTCTTTGGGTTTGCCTCAACATATTTGTTGACTGCTTTCCAGTTTGGTGATATACCACAATTGATTTTTGAGACTGGTAGGGTGGCAGTTTTGTTATACTCCTCAATATTCTCAATTGCACATCTTCTCATCTTTTCATAGATGATTTTTAGTTCTTCGTCATGACCCATATATCTAGTATTGACTTCAATATCATTCAAAACCGCATAGCCTTGCTCACGATTTATATAGAGAACGGAATAGGCAACAATCTCATCCTTGCTATTTTTCACCACAAGAGGTTGCATATCTTTTGATATAATTGAACCTCGCATTGCACCCGCCCCAGCACCATAAAGTTTTGCACAACAACTTGCCATAAAACCGATTGAGAAGTTTGCAATATCACTCTTTGCAAGGGTGTCATAGGTAAATATTTTGTTTGAAACATCCACCTGATTTTCCATAATTTCCTCGGCATTTCTAAGAGTTTCATCTCGCAACGCCTCGGTGAGAGCAAAGTATTCCTTGTATGCCTGTGTTCTGTTTTGCCCTATGTGCTTACCAACAATAAAGTCAGGCACGCCACTTTCATCTCGCTCTTTGTCAATATCCTTTGCCTTGTCAAAGTGCTTTTGCTTATAGTCGTAGATATTTGCAAAATTATCAGCAATTTCTCGTTCTCTCGCAGTTGTAATACCTGCAAACCTTTTGCTAGCAAACTCTTTCATCAAAAGTTCAATCGTCGGGCTTTTCCACCTTGTTTTTTCAACTCCATTCTCTCCTTCATCATAGGTTCGAATCTTGTATCTGTTCTGCTCGCCTGTTGGAATATTTGAAAGATTGCTATCATCTTCACTCTGCCCAAGTTCAAGTTTTTCTCGCTCTATAAACCACTCGTAGATCTGTGTCAAAATGCCTTCATTGTGATTTTCTACCTGAGCAATAAGTGCGTCATAGTTGTTTTTGTTGTTTAAAAACATCAAAAATTCTTTGTTTTGTCCGAGCCCTTCCATGCCTTGCAAGTAAATATGCATATTTTCAATAGGTACATCATTTATAAACTTTTGCAAAAATTTATATGCGAGGTCATTGACAGGTAACTCTATTTCCTTCCCTTGATGAGATTTTGCCTTTATCTTGCTCTCGCTATCAAAAAGCCCAAGATTTTTTGCAAGCATATTAAAATCGGCGACGTTGAGTTCATCGATATCCTTGGTATCCATAATATCAGGTAAGAATTTGCTAGACAATTTCTTCCACAAAGAGACATTCACCTTGTCAAGTTCATCTTCTTTGAATAGAGGGATGTTAACATTTGAATTTATCAATCTCTCATATTTTTTGAGACTATCTTCGCTAAAATCATGGTTAACTAAAAACTGCAACATTCTTGACTTGTCAAAGAAACAGTCCTTATCAATCGAAATATTTTTATATTTAATGCTTAAATTACTACAACCTAGGAAAGCACCTCTTCCAATAGATTTTATATTGTCTGGAATGGTGATATTTTTTAGGTTTTCGCACATAAGGAAAGCACTAGTTCCAATTTCTTCTAAACTTTCTGGCAATATGATATTTTCAAGAGCATAGCATCTGCCGAATGCATTATCTCCTATCTTTTTCAAAGATTTTGGCAGTGAGACAGATTTTAAATTACAACAATCAAAGAATGCCTCTCTATTAATTTCTGTAACTCCGTCTGGAATGACAATATTTTCCAAACTTTCGCAACCTGAAAAGGCAGAATCACCTATTTCAGTCAAATTTTTTGGTAAAATAACACTTTTTAGATTGCTGCATTTGCCGAAGGCATTATCACATATTGCCGAAACATTTTCTGGCACGACTATTTCTTTCAAACTTTTGCACTCTTCAAATGCGGAGGTCCCTATTGATGTTATAGATTTAGGCAGGGTAATATTTTCTAAATTTTCACAAAACTTAAAAGTTTGAGGTTCAATAATCGAAATATTACTTTGAATGATAGCCTGTTCTAATTTATGACAACCACAAAAAGCACTCTTTCCTATGTATGACAAACTTTTAGGTAGAGTTATATTTTCCAAATTTCTACATTCAGAAAAGGAACGTTCTCCAATTTCAGTAACTCCCTCTGGCAATACAATATTTCGCAAGTTAGTGTTTAGAAAAGCATCGTCTCCAATTTTGGTAACAGTTTTAGGTATGACAATATCATTAAGGAATATACAGTGTCTAAAAGTTCCTCTTTCAATTTCGGTTATATTTTTTGGCAAAACAATACTTTTGAAATAGTGGCAATTGTCAAAAGCATAGGGACCAATTTTTTTAATATGATTTGGAATCGTAATTTCATACGATTTTTTACAGCCAGCAAAAGCATAATTATCAATTTCTGTTACATCTTTCCAAAATTCTTTTGGATTGTTTATAAGAAGTTCCAAATCTTCATCTGTTACTTGTTTAAGCACACCAGCAAATTTTCTCATATTTCTCCTAATTAATATTTATTTTTAACAAAATCATTTTACCATATTCTACAATCTTTGTCAAGGTGGCGGAGTGTTTTTGGTGTGAACATACTGACTTTTATAGATTTAGTGGCCCTTTGCACATAGAAATATTTTTGACTTAATATTTTGTAACTATATTTTGCTTGCTTTTTGAAAAAGATTTGTTATATAATCTAATATAATCTAATTATATAATCTAATATAATCTAAAAACGCAATCTAAATATTATAGATTTAGTTGTATAATGTAAATAGATTAATTTTATTAATTTAAAAAACAAATTTATTTACGGAGAGTTTTAAAGGAGAGTTTTACACATGGACAAATCATACACACCAGAGTTATTTGAAGGCGAAATTTACAAAAAATGGATGGATAAAAATTATTTTACCACTCAACCAGACGGACGAGAGCATTACTCTATTGTTATGCCACCGCTTAATGTTACAGGCAAGGCTCATATCGGACATGCACTTGACAACACCATGCAAGATATTTTGATAAGGACAAAACGTATGCAGGGCTACAATACTCTTTGGGTGCCAGGAACAGACCATGCAGCGATTGCAACCGAGCAGGTTTTAGTCAAAGATTTAAAACGCAACGGAGAAAGCAAGGAGTCAATAGGACGCGAAGAGTTTTTAAAAAGAGGTTGGGTGTGGTACGGCAAATACACCCATGTCATTTGCGACCAACTCAAAAAATTAGGTGTCTCTTGTGACTGGTCAAGACTTGCTTTTACTATGGATGAAAATTTGAACAGGGCAGTTCGCCATGTATTTTGTGAGTATTACAAGGAAGGACTTATCTATAAAGGGAAAAGGGTAGTCAACTATTGCCCAAGTTGTAAGACAACCATTTCTGACAACGAAAATGTTCATATCGATCAAAATACATTCCTTTGGTATATAAGATATCCATTTGCTGACGGTAGTGGTGAGGTTACAGTTGCAACGACACGACCTGAAACTCTTTTTGGTGATACCGCTGTTGCAGTTAACCCAAATGATGCTAGGTTTAAGGATAAGATAGGCAAAGATTTAATCTTGCCACTTGTAAACAGAAAGATAAAACTCATCGCTGATGACTACTGCGAGATGGGTTTTGGTACAGGTGCGGTTAAGATAACACCAGCACATGACCCAAATGACTACGAGGTTGGTCTTAGACATAACTTAGAGGTTATAAACTGTATTGACGATGACGGAAAATTGACTAAGGTGACGGGACAGTTCGCTGGAATGGATAGAATTGAGGCAAGACCTCTTATAGAAAAGGCTCTTGTTGACGGCGGTTACTTGGTAAAAAAAGAAAAGTACAAAAATCAAGTCGGTACCTGCGAACGTTGTGGCTCTTTTACCGAACCACGTATTTCTACCCAGTGGTTTGTCAAGATGAAAGACCTCGCTCGTCCTGCAATCGAGGCGGTCAAGAGCGGAAAACTCAACTTCCATCCAAAACGTTATGAAAAGACATATTTAAATTGGCTTGAAAATATCCAAGACTGGTGCATTTCTCGTCAAATTTGGCTTGGACACCGAATACCTGTGTTCACTTGCTCATATGGGCATACTTTCGCTTGTGAAGAGTATCCTACAAAATGTGAGGTATGCGGTGATACAAACCTAACTCAAGATAATGACGTTCTCGACACATGGTTCTCATCTGCTCTTTGGCCATTCTCGACCCTAGGCTATCCTGAAATGTCCGAAGATTTAAAATACTATTATCCTACTTCAGCCCTAGTTACTGGTTATGATATCATAACTTTCTGGGTGTCAAAAATGGTGTTCTCTGGGATTAAATTTATGGGAGAGGTGCCATTCAAAGATGTTGTAATTCATGGACTTGTAAGAGATATTCATGGGGTTAAGATGTCAAAGCACCTTGGAAATGGTGTTGACCCGATTGATATGATAAACAAGTATGGTGCGGATGCCTTAAGACTAAGCCTGATAAACGGGATGAGTGCAGGGACGGATATCAAATACGGAGAAGAAAAGGCAAAAGAGGCAAAGATTTTTATCAACAAACTATATAATGCAAGCAAGTTTGTGCTTCAAAATATCAAAGATATTGAAATAAAACCGATTGATAGGTTTGTTTTGCAAGAAAAGGATAAGTGGATACTCAGCGAACTTGACAAACTTATAAAGTCAGTCAATAAAAATATTGACAAGTATGCATTCGGTGTCGCAACAAGCAATTTGATAGAGTTCACTGTATCAAAATTCTGTGACTGGTATATAGAACTTAGCAAGGTTGACCTTTACGGCGAAGATAAGACAAGAAAGCAGACCACACAAAACGTACTTTACTATGTTTTGTCAAACTTGCTCAAAATTTTCCATCCGTTTATTCCATTTGTAACAGAATATATTTATCAAGAACTTCCATCACATGAAGAGACCATCATGTACTCGGCTTTTCCAAAGAAGGTGGAGGTAAAAGGGCTTAAAAACAATTTTGAAAAGATTATAAGCATTATTAGGGCAATGCGTAATGCAAGAAGCGAATTTAACGTTCCAGATAATAAAAAAATATCAATATTTATTGAAAGTGATGGACATGATAAATTAATAAGCGAAAATCTCCAGGAGATAGCAAAACTTTCAGGTGGCGAAGATTGTCAGATGATAGCGGGCGAGCCTAATGAAAAATGCACTTTGATTATGTGCGAAAATGTTAAGATATACCTTCCAATGGGACAACTAGTTGACAGCGAAAAAGAGAGACAGAGACTTGAGAAAGAGATTGAACGTCTCACATTTGAAGTCAATCGTTCTACGAAAATGCTTGAAAATCAAGGCTTTGTCGCAAAGGCTCCAAAGGCTTTGGTCGATAGCGAAAAAGAAAAACTCGCTCACAATCAAATTTTACTTGAAAATGTTAAGAAAGAGTTGAAAAATTTGTAATTTAGGGTGATTTATGAAGAAATTGATAGGCAAATGGGTGAAATTTAAGGACTTACAAAAAAATGATAAGATTTTTAGGATAATAAATCTACTTTTAATGCTTGCGCAGTTTGTGTCTTGCATTGCACTTGGCATTTACTATATTGTTGTGGGCAGAGAGGATAGACTTTTCGCAAGTTTTGGCATAGCCGCCCTTGTTTTAGTGCCATGCCTAGCCGAATATATCTTTAGACACCGTATGTCAAATATAATCTTCTTTTCAATTCAATTTTATATCCTTTTTGCTGGATTTGTGGGCTGTGTGCTTGATGCTTACAATCAAATTTGGTGGTTTGACCTTATAGTTCATTTGCTTGCAGGATATGTCTTTGCACTCCTTGGAATATTTGTCATTTCTAGACTTGATAACTATAAAAAATTGAATGTGTGGCTGGTTTTAGCATTCTGCTTTTGTTTCACTATGACGTGCGAACTTATTTGGGAACTCCTCGAATGGTTTGGCGACAATTGCCTCGGACAGATGTCACAAGGTAAGCCAGCAGTAGGGTATGACGTTCCACTTGTGACTGACACGATGCAGGATATACTCTGCAATTTCATTGGTGGAATTGTCTTTTGCCTGCACTTTTTGATAGGGAAACTCAGTCGTCACTCGCTTGGTATAAATTTTTATGAGAAGGAACTTGTTTTTGTTCGTCAACAATCACAGCAAACCACATTATCACTAGAATATAGTGGCAACCTATCAAATGAAAATATAAAGATTGATAGCAAAAACGAAGAAAATTTCCCCGATAAATACACACAAAGCGAAGATGATAGTAAATCAAGTGAAAGTAGAGATGACAACCTCATTTAAGTTTATATTTACACTTGATACTAAATATACTTTAAGCAATAATGACAACCTCATTATTGCTTTTTTATGTGATAATATAAACTATGTGATGTTGAAATTTTATTTGCATAAAATTTTATAAATTCTAGCGAATTTGTGTGTTTTACACACTCATCTCATAGTATTTATTACCATCAGCCTC
>CAJFOL010000053.1 GCA_904397185.1 uncultured Clostridia bacterium | reverse complement strand
TTTCTTATTTTTTATTTAAAATAGGGTATCAAAAAATTTTCTAATTATCTTTTGTGTGGATAACTTTTCTTAAAATTTTTTGATACCCTATTTTACCCCCCCCGCCTTTTTTGTCAAGCAAATTGACCCACTTCGCATAAATTTTTCCACCAAAAAAGGCTACCGACCTGTACGGCTCCGAAATTTAAGGGGATTTTTATTGAAAAATGATAATATTTTGTCTGTTAGAGCGGAGTTACAGTCCATACCTAAATTAACTTAATCGGATACTGATCCAAACTAAGTTTGGTGGCTAAAGCCACTTTTTATAAGGTTTTTATTGAAAAATAATAATATTTTGTCTGTTAGAGCGGAGATATAGTATAAACCTAAAATATATTCGAGCGGATGGGCATCCAACATCTGGTTGGTCGTCGAGCATTTGGCTCGAGAGCGGAGATAAAGTCTAAACCCACAACCCACTCAATCGGATAGCCGTCGAACATCTGGTTCGCGGACACACCGTCAAACCCCTGGGTTTGTTAAAGCGGCAATATAGTTTATACCTAAAAGTACTCAAGCGGACAGTCGGGCGACATCTGGTCGCAAAAGGCTACTAACCTGTACTACTCCAAAAATTAAAGGGATTTTTATTGAAAACATTAAAAGTTGCCTCCTCAAATTCACATATGCACAATTTTTCTCATAAATTGTTTGTTGTAAGGAGGAATAATGCAAAAAGTTAAAAATCTATCATTCTTCATTGTCGCCATGCTTATCATGGTTGTAACTTCTCTCATGTTTGTCGGCTGTGGAGAAAATGAAAACAGAATACGGCTCAATGAGGTCACGCACTCTATCTTCTATGCTCCACTTTATGTCGCATACAATTTAGGCTACTTTGAGGACGAAGGGCTGGAAGTAAGCATTGAAAGTGCAACTGGCTCTGATGCGTCAATGACTGCACTACTTAGTGGCAGTGCTGATATTGTGCTTGTTGGACCTGAGACTGTTGTATACTCTCAAGGCACACAGGATAGCCCAGTGGTATTTGGGCAACTTACACAAAAAGATGGCTCATTCTTTGTGTCAAGTGAGCCTATCGAAAACTTCACTCTTGATATGCTTGAAGGCACAACCATTATTGGCGGTCGTCAAGGTGGTATGCCTGCAATGACACTTGAGTATATAATTGAAGAGGCAGGGCTTACAATCGGCACTGACACAGCAAGAGGCGAAGTTAATCTTCGAACAGACGTTTCATTCCCTATGATTGGAAGTGAGTTTGTTACAAGCGGATGTGAATTCTGCACATTGTTTGAGCCAACCGCAACTAACCTTCAAAATGAAGGCAACGGATATGTACTTGATGCGGTTGGAGAGTTCTCGGGATATCTGCCATATACTGTGTTTGCAACCAAGCAAAGTTTTCTTGATGATAAACCTGAACAAGCAGAGAAGTTCTTGACGGCAGTTTATAGAGGATATCAGTATATAGCAACCAGTTCTTCGCTTGATGCAGCGAAGGCACTTGAGTCTTCATTCTCAGGTATGACAACTGAGGAATTACAGATTGCCGTTGAGCAGTATCTATCTATAGATGCTTGGTGTTCGTCTCCTGTGATGAGCGAAGAATCATTTGACAAAATGATGGAAATCATAAATTCAACAACAAGCGAAACACAATACAATGTTACCTACTCTCAAGTTGTTGACAACAGTATTGCAAATCTAATAGGAAAATAATACTACAAAAAAAACACCTTAAACTTTTTTGAAAGACCTTTTATAAAGTATTTCAAATAAAGTAAGGTGTTTTTTGTTGGTTTTATGGTGACTGGTGGCGACTTGCGTGAGCCAAGGGCTCACAGGCTGTTTTTGCTTTGCTAAAACAGCCTATTTCCCTTTTTGGGGAAAGGGAAATGCAAGTCGCCCTTGTTTAATTATCCTATTTAACTTGTTTAATTATCCTATTTAATATGTTTTATCATATTTAAATTGTCTTATCCAGCAGTTTACTTATAAGTTATTTTATCCATCAATCAAAATGGAAATAAGCCGAATTTTGAAAACTATAATCATTATTATACATAATAATCTCTATAATTTTCTTCCTTTTTCTTCTCTTTTCTTGCTTGAGGCTTACCACTACCACCACGATGATGACGGATGATTATAAAGATAATTACACCGATTATAATCACAGCGACAATAGGTACGACAATATATACCCAAAGGAGCGGGTCTCCACTATTTGAGTCATCTTCTACCACATAAAGAGATAATGAAAGTTGATTGCCTGTCAGATTGCCCTGCATATATCTCATATTGATATTGTACTGATACCTTGTTGTGCCGTCTGCACTGATCACAGGTTCACTAGCCAGCCCGTCAGTCGAATTTGTACCATAAAGACGTTGAATAAATGCGACAAATGAATCAACATCCATTTTATAGCCAGGGTTAGTAACAACGATGAGCGACATATTGTTGTTATAAGGGACATTTATACTGTCACCTTGATAAGTTATACCACGAATTGTAATTGAACTTACCATATCTTGGTTATAATTGCCAATAGTGACGGCGATAGCATCCTCGTCAGTGAAGTAAGCGACCAGTCTAAATTCTCTATCAAAAGGTGCTGTGCCATAGACAATATTAACAACCGCATTTTCACGGATATCATCAGGAAGAGTGCCTAAAGAGGTAAACTCATCGTTTTCGTCAAGATAGTAAATCTCCCAGTAAGCAAAAGTATATATATCACTGCCCTCTGCTTGGACGTTCAATGTGCGGTTTGAATAAGAAAATCTTGGAGCCATATAGGTTGTCGAGGACGTTCCAGTACCCACCGATCTAATAGTCCCCTGTCCGTTTTCTATTGCCTCATCGGAAACAACAACCTCACAGTTATACACATTACCGACCAGCGAGAATGAATATGTCCCGTCTGTCAAATCACAGGCAAACACGTCAATCTCATAGCCGTTTATGGCACCTACTGCATTTGCGGTTGCACTTGCCGTATAATTGTCCTCGCTCACCCCTGAGGTACTATTGAGTATCACTCTTTCAAGGCTATAATACCCTTCATACTGTTCAAAATATGTCAAGGTTATCCTTACAGTTTGCCCATATTTGACAGTTATCTCATCCGATTGCGAGCCACCATTTACTGAAAATTTCGCCGTTTCAATAATGTTGTTGTTATCAAAATGTGTGCTGTTAAAAGTAAAAGTATACTCTTGGAAGTTTTGAAGTAAAATCTCGCTTTCAATCATAGCCCATGTATAATCAAAGTCAAATCCCCTCTCTACTGTGTCAAAATTGGTGCTATCAGAGAGAAAATCCCTGTTTATTCGCGACACTTGACTGAGTTTGTCAGAGTCTATTTGATAACCATCTCCTAAATATGACACCCCGCCTTGAGTCCAATATGAGAAGTTTACATTGTAATTTTGACTTGCCTGTGAGCAGTTCAAATATCCAACTATTGCCCCCTCATATACATTTGTCGAAGTTGAAGTGCTAGATGTACTTATCTCACCGCCATAGCCTGTGTTTTTTATGCTGGTGCTACTGCCGTCCATCTCACCACAAATACCACCTAAATACTGCGAGATGGCATAATCAATTCGGGTCAAGTCACCATTTGTCAAGGTAATATCACCATAATTTAAGCAGTTTACAAGAGCCGAACCATTTGTCATATATCCCACAATACCGCCAATAGATATGCGATTGTTCCTGTTTATATCAAGTGAAAAATCATAGTAATTTATACAATTTCTAATGACCGATTGAGTGTTTTGCCCAGCAGTTGTCAAACTTGTAACCGCTCCAACAAGCCCGCCAAAAGTGATATTTTGATTTACGAGGATTGATATTGAATGCTCATTTCTTACCGCTATACTACTGTCTGGTTCCTCTGGGGCCTCTTGCGAAGTAATCTCCACATTATATGCCTCACAATTCTGCACCACAACATTTTCGCCATATCCTACAAGCACCCCAGCATAGATAGGACTGTTGC
>CAJFOL010000052.1 GCA_904397185.1 uncultured Clostridia bacterium | reverse complement strand
CGTTGTCATAGGTTGTCGTGAAAATATCCAACTCTACAAATCTTTTGACATGCACTTTAACCTTGACAACAAAGAATATTCGCTTACTCTAGAAAATAGAGAGAAGAAAACAAAAAATAAAAGAGCGGATTGCGTTACGCTTTGCCAGCAATCGCTCTTTTTACAACACAATTAGATTATTAGATGTGTGCTTTTCTTTCGGCGAAGCGTTAGCGAGCCGACTTGTATCAAGACAAGCACACGTCTAACAGCCATTTTTATAACGTTTTATTGTTTTCTTCTTTTTCTTTAATTGATTCTAATAATTTAGGAATATATTCTTTCCAAGAAGTGGTTTGACCTTCATATTCAAGCAATTCATTATATACTTTTTTAACATAAACAAATCCAAATTTATTTTCTATGTCAAAGAACTTCTGAGTATCAATATTTTCTATCTTTTCTCTTAATCTTATTGTAATTGCTCTAACGATTGTATCGTTAAGGTAAGAAATTGGATTCCCATATCCCATGTTTTTGAGTTTGTTTCTTAATTCATCTGGTATTAGTAAACGATTGTTATCGGTGTAGCAATTCACAAAATTATGTACAAATTCGTGGATAATTGTATGAATTGTTCCGTTATTGAATTTATTAATCGTTTTAAAATCTCCACTTAGCATGCCAATATTGGCAAAATTGTTATTGTTAACTTTAAATCCATGATTAGCATTAGCTAACATTGGAATAATATTTACAAAAAAATCATCTTGAACTTTATCTTTTAAAAATTTTTGCAATTCATAAATAAAAAGATCTGCATTAAACATTTTCTTTAATTCTTCAATCTTAGAAGAATAGTAAACATTATTATCAATATAGAATTTTTCAAAATTGCTATCTTTTGCAAAATTAACGATTTTGCTCATAAATTCTTTTAATAGTTCTTCGTGTTCAAGCTCTTGCAATAAATATTTTTCTATTTTGCCATCAAATTTTAATTGTTTGTTTAATGCAAATGCTAATCTAATTGGGTTATCAAAACAAAACCCTTCAACATTCTTGGCTATTTGTTTGGCTAGTGCAACCGCTTTGTGATTTTTGAACTTGGAAAAGTGATTATATAATAGTTGTCTATATTCATCTTTAATGTCAAAAGAAAAGTGTTCTTCAATATATTCATTTCCTTGCGACAATGCTAAAATAATGCTCATCAACTCTGTTCGTTTATCTACTATAAAGTTCATTTTTTACTCCTATGTTTTAATTATAACATACAATTTAATAATTTGATAATCTTTTTCTCTAGTTTCAAAATGCATTAACTTTAGTCTGTTATTTTTGAAACTAATACAAAAAGGAACTTTACTTTATGTGTATAGTTCCTTTTCTTTTTAGTTCTTTTATTTTGCTAGTTTCAAAAGGTTTTAACCTTGCTTGCAGATTTTTTTTAACACAATATTCTTTATTTTCTTTAAATTTGATTTATTTAAGTTTAACAGTTGCGCCGGCTTCTTTGAGTTTAGCCTCCATTGCCTTAGCCTCTTCTGTTGGTACGTTTTCTTTGATAGCCTTTGGAGCACTCTCAACAAGAGCCTTAGCCTCTCCAAGTCCAAGTCCTGTGATTTCTCTTACAACTTTGATTACGGCGATTTTGTTTGCACCGATTTCAGTAAGTTCAACAGTAAATTCGCTCTTTTCCTCTTCAGCAGGAGCAGCACCGCCAGCAGCAGGAGCAGCAGCAACTGCAACAGGAGCAGCGGCAGAAACTCCGAAAGTTTCTTCAAGTTCTTTTACAAGTTCTGAAACTTCAAGAACAGACATAGATTTGATTTCTTCAACTAATTGTTTAACATCAGCCATTTTATTTTCCTCCTAATTTTTTTGGTGTATCACACCATTTTTTTTGATTTTTTAAATTTTTTGTGAATTATCTCACTTATATTTTGCGATATGATTTCGCTAATTTATCACTTATTATGCTTTTTGCTCAGAGATTGCATTTAATGCTCTAGCAAGCCCAGTGACAGGGGTGATAAGAACTCTCGCCAAAGCAGAAATAGGTGCATTGAGTGTGCCAAGAAGTTTGGCAATAAGCACTTCTTTGCTTGGTAGTTTTGCAAGTTCTTCGATTTCCTTGCCTTCAACGAAGTTACCATTAAGTAAACCAAATTTTACGGTCAATTTCTTTGATTTTTCAGCATTTTGGCAAACGATTTTTGCACCGCTTACTTCGTCATCGTAACTGAAAGCAACCGCGGTAGTGCCATGAAGATATTTTTCGGCACCTTGGATTCCGAGTTCGTTAAGTGCAAGGAGCAAAAGTTTGTTTTTGTATACCTTGTATTCGGCGCCGTTTTTCTTAAATTCGCGTCTCATTTCGGTATCTTCAGCAACAGTCAAAGCATTGTAGTCAACGAAAGTAACAGATTTTGCTCGTGAGAGTTTATCTTTAATTTCTTCTACAAGTGCCTTTTTTGCTTCTAAATTAGCACTCATGAAATTCCTCCTTTATAGAATATTGTGTTTAATTCATACGTGCATGGTATGAATATCTTTATATAAAACAAAATCTCTATGCCTTAGGAAAAAAGCATAGAGAGAAAATTAAAACTCTTATTTACTTCTTTCCTCGGCAAGCACACGGGTAGTGTTTACGTTTTCACACTTGCGGTCTACGGACAAGATTTTATTTTACGGATAATATTATACACATAAAAAGTGTCTTTGTCAACAGTTTTTGTAAGATTTTTTTCAGTTTTTATTAGATTTTCATTTTTTATAGAGTTCAACTAATACTTTTAAAAAATAATTTGACATTAAACCTTATTTGTATTATCATTAAATATATTGTTTTATTTTATCATATTTAAGGAGCAGAAATGGACTATACAGATATTGAAAAGAAATGGCAGGATATATGGGAAAAGGAAAAACGATTTGAGGTTCCAAATCATGTTGAGGGCAAGAAAAATGCCTATGTGCTGATTGAATTCCCTTATCCAAGCGGAAAAGGACTGCATACCGGTCATGTGCGAAGTTATTCGGCAATGGATGCAGTCGCACGAAAGAAAAGACTTGAGGGGTATAACGTTCTCTTCCCAATGGGGTGTGATGCCTTTGGACTTGAGGCAGAACGTACGGCGATAAAAGAGAAAAAATCGCCACAGGAGATTGTCTCAAGAAATATTGCCACCTTTAAAGAACAACTTAAAAGTGTAGGGCTTAGCATTGACTGGTCAAGAGAGATTAGCACCTGCGACCCAAGTTACTACAAATGGACTCAGTGGCTGTTTTTGCAGTTTTTCAAACATGGACTTGCAGAGAAACGTTATGCCAATGTCAACTGGTGTCCAAACTGCGGAGTGCTTGCCAACGAAGAGGTCGAGGACGGCAAATGTTGTCAGTGCCATGCCGATGTTGTGCAGAAGCCAAAGAGTCAATGGATACTCAAAATCACAAAGTATGCCGAAAGGCTCAATGACGACCTTGACCAAACCGATTACATGGAGCATATCAAACTCGGGCAAAAACATTGGATAGGCAAGAGCGAAGGTGTGCAGGTTAAGTTTAAGGTTGTTCAGGGCGGAGAATTTGAAATTTTCACCACTTGTATTGAGACAATATATGGTATAACATTTATGGTGCTTGCTCCAGAGCATCCACTTATCAAGGCAAACAAGGATAAAATAAAGAATTGGAGCGAAGTTGAAGATTATATAAAACAGTCTAGCAAGAAGAGTGAGTTTGAAAGAGCCGAACTTGTCAAGACTAAGACAGGTTGCAAGGTGGAAGGACTTACCTGCATAAATCCAGTAAACGGCAAAGAGGTGCCTATCTTTATTGGCGACTTTGTGCTTATGAGTTATGGTACAGGTGCAGTAATGGCAGTGCCAAGCCATGACCAAAGAGATTTTGACTATGCGGTGGCTCATAGTATTCCTATGATTCAAGTTATCAGCGGTCGAGATACAAACGAAAGTGCTTTTGAAAAACAAGATTATCTTGGCAAAGGCTGTACTCTTATAAATTCCGAAGAATTTGACGGCTTGACAGTCGAAGAGGCAAAGGTTGCAATAACCGATAAACTCGTGAAGATGGGAGTTGCAAAAAAGGTTGTCAACTTTAGAATGCAAGACTGGGTATTCTCACGTCAAAGATATTGGGGTGAGCCTATCCCGATGATAAATTGTCCAAAATGCGGATGGGTGCCAGTGCCAGAAGACGAACTTCCTGTCCTTCTTCCAAAAGTTGAGAGTTACGAGCCTAGCAAAGACGGCGAAAGCCCACTCAGTCTGATTGATGAATGGGTGAACGTAAAATGTCCTTGCTGTGGTGGGAATGCAAAACGTGAGACCGACACTATGCCAGGTTGGGCAGGGTCAAGTTGGTATTTCATGCGCTATTGCGACCCACATAATGACAAAGAGTTTGCCTCCTACGATGCATTGAAGGCTTGGCTTCCAGTTGATTTGTACAATGGCGGAAACGAACACACAAACCGTCACCTTTTGTATGCTAGATTTTGGAATAAATTTTTGTATGACATAGGTCTTTCGCCTGTCAACGAACCATTCAAGTCGAGGGTGTCACAGGGTATAGTGCTTGGCTCAAATGGTGTCAAGATGTCAAAGAGCCTTGGCAATGTTGTTGACCCAAGAGATGTAATCAAACAGTATGGTGCTGACTCGCTCCGTATTTGGGAGGCTTTCATGGGCGACTATTTCCAAGACGTAAACTGGTCAGACGAGGGTGTAAAGAGTGCAAACAAATTCGTAGGCAGAGTGGTCAATTTAAAGGAGATGCTCACCGTTGGGGAGACTATCTCTGACGAACTTGCCTATATCATCAATGCCACAATCAAAAAGGTGAGTGAAGATATAGAAAAGATAAAGTTTAACACCGCAATTGCCCAACTTATGACCTGTGTAAATGAAATTTACAAGAATAAAAAACTCAATAATGCCGAATATCGTGTGCTTTTGACTTTGTTAAATCCATTTGCTCCGCATATAACCGAGGAACTTTGGACTCAGTGCGGTTATGGTAAGGACTTTACAAATGCCACTTGGCCAAAGGTGGACGAGAGCAAACTTCAAAGAAAGATGGTCGAAATTGCAGTGCAGGTTAACAGCAAGATTATCACTAAGGCGAATATTGACACCTCTTTGTCACAAGATGAGATACTGTCACTTGTAAAAGAGGATGAAAAGATAAAACCGCTTTTAGAGGGAAAGAACATTGTCAAAGAGATATACGTACCAAACAGAATTGTAAACATCATTGTAAAGTAGAGAAAACCTTGCAAGATTTGAGACAATACCCTTGCAAGACATTGCAACCTTGCAAAACAAGGAGAAAAGGAGCGAAAAAATCGCTCTTTTTTAAATCTTAACATTATTTTCGCAATTTATTTTTGTTTAATACCTTTAATATTTGACAAATTCATAATTTTTTTTTATAATTATTAATAAAGTAATAGACTTTTTATAATTATTAATAAAGTAATAGAATTAAAACGGACGATTTTAAACAAACTATAAAAGAGGTGAAAAATGCTAGGGAAGAAGTATTTTAAACTGAATTACATAGTGACGATAGTGCTACTAGTTTTGACTTTAGCATTAT
>CAJFOL010000051.1 GCA_904397185.1 uncultured Clostridia bacterium | reverse complement strand
TGTTGATTTCCAAACTTGAAAAGACATATGAAGACATTTCTTTATTCTTAGCGACTGTTTCGCCGTTAAATTTGTTTAGTATAAACAATTTTTTAAAAATGGGTTATAAAAAATACATAGATAAGAGTGTCTATGGAGGGCATGAAAGGACGATTTATTATAAAGTTATAAAATAAAAAACATCGCTATATGTAAATGTGGTCTAAACGTTTTAAGTTTGACATATAGAGATGTTTTTTTGTATTTTTATGTTTTTATGCGAAAAAACGTGTTTTTTACGTAATTTTTGTGTAATTTTTGCTATTTTTTAAGTTTTAAGCCGTCTTTAAATGCTTCGCCTACCCGAGAAGATACCTTGTAGTAGCCGTGAGTGTAAGGGTCAAAAGCAATGGCATTGACAAGTTCAATATCCACTTTTCCGTCTTTAAGTACACTTTCATCAGCAGTTACATTCACTATTTTGCCGATAACCCCGCATCCGTACCTATCATCTTGATATTCTATAAATTCACATTCCATGCAAAGAGGGAATTCATTGATAATTGGAGCATCAACATTTGTTGATTTTGTCGCTGTAAGTCCGCTCTTTTCAAATTTGTTTGGGGTATTGTTTGCGGATACAACTCCGAAATAGTCTGCTTCGACCACGTGTTTTGCATCTGCAATGCTTACCGTGAAAGCCTCACGTTTTTTAATGTTCTTTACCGTTTTGTGTGTCTCGGTCAGGTTGAGTATAACTTCATTTCGGCTGAGCATTGTTCCCCATGCTGCATTCATGACATCGACACTTCCGTCATCATTATAAGTTGCAATCATAAGCACAGGCATAGGAAATATTGCCTCTGTTGTTTTAATATCTTTTCTCATAGTTTTTCTTTCTTATCAAGTTTATTATAACAAAAGAGATGAAAAAGACAAAATAAATAAACGAGGCTAATGTTACAAAACATGACGAAAAGTAATTTTTTTTAAATAAGGTTACTTATGTGTTTGCTTTTTTTATATCAAGTGTGTTACTATTAAGTTGGAGTAATTTTAAATATATCTTATTATATTGTATATAATATATTTCAAGGGAGAAAATATGCATTCTTCATTACAAAAGAAAAGTTTATTTAGTTTTGTTTTATTCGCATTATTGACAATATTTTGCCTTGGCTTTTTGATCGATGTTGACAATACAAGTTATGCAGAAAGTGGCTCTGTGGAAGATTTTTATAGATTTGAAGATGAATTTTTAAAACTTGTGAGTGAAGAGGAAGATAATGGTTTATCTGCACGTTCTTTTAGCAAGAACAATTATGAAGATTCAGTTTTTGCACTAAAGAGACTTATAGTCATAGGAGAAATTGACTATTATTATGGTGCAACGAGTGTTATAGACGGCTATAAAAATTATAATATTTTGGCATTTGATAGTGAAGAGGACACAGAGCAAGCCTACAATCAACTTAGCAAAAATGAAGATTTGATAGTCATTGTTGATCAAAAGATTTATATTGATGACTATGCTGACAACAATTATACATATCCTACCCAAGGCACATGGGGGGCGGAAGTAATGAATACGGCAGGCATCAATGACTATTTGACGGCTCATGGAACCGATGAAGATGTAGTGGTTGTCGTGCTTGACACAGGTATAAGACCGACACACATATTTTTTGAAGATAGGCTTATCGAAGAAAACGGACAGATAGTAGGCTATAGTTATTATCAGTCAAATGCCCTAAATCAGCAGTATGATTTTGAGGACGACAACGGACATGGCTCTCATGTATCGGGTATAATCACTCAACTCACACCGACCAATGTCAAAATTTTACCTATAAAAGTGTTGAATAGTGCGGGAAGTGGCAATTTCTCAAATTTTATTGTCGCACTAGAGAGGGTAATTAATGTCTATAGCAATCAGTACAATATATGCTGTGTCAATATGAGTTTGGGCGGAGGAACAAATAGTTATTATTCAAATTATTTCGACACTTTGTTTAATGAGTTGAGAGATAAAAATATTTTACCTGTTGTGTCGGCTGGCAATGACCAACTCGACGTTGAAAATTATATGCCAGCAAACAGTGAGAGTGCAATTGTAGTATCCGCACTTAAAGAGGATGACGATGTGGTTTCGTTTGACCATAGTTATTCAAATTTTGGCTCGACTGTCGACATTTCAGCACCAGGAACAGAGATTTTTTCTGCCTATTATACCGCTGACAATGTGGGGGCATATATGTCAGGGACATCTATGGCATCTCCTCATGTCAGTGCTGCCGTGGCACTTTTATGTTGTGACGAGATATACTGGCAGGGGGCAAAGCCAACTTATACCGATGATATTATCGAGGCAAGGCTCTATGAAAATACACTTGACCTTGGTGACAAAGGCTGGGATGAATTTTATGGCAATGGCATGGTCGACTTAAAGTATTTTAATGTAGACTGCTCTCAAGAGGTTTTGACTTTTAAAAATAACAATAAAGAAATAGACACAACAGAATATATACAGTTTGAAGGTAGTTACCGCCTTACTGTTCAGGCACCGAGCGGATATCAAGTCTATTACACAACAGACGGAACCATTCCAACACGAAACTCAAACCTATACTCTACCACATTAACAATCACTCACTCTGACATATATTATTTTATGGCTTATGATATGGTGGGTGGCAGTATAACAGGAAGTTCAATTCTTTATAAAGTGGATATGTTCAATCCTAATGATGATATAGACGACTTCTTTACAAACGACAACGGCACACTCACTTCTTATACAGGGCATTTTAGCGAACTTGTTATTCCAAGCATTGTGGACGGGCGGACTGTCACAGCCTTGGATGCCAGACTTTTTAATGACAATGAGATAGAAGTCCTCACTTTGCCTAGCACCTGCCTGACAATAGGCGAATATTGTTTCTCCGATTGTGTCAATCTTAGGAGCATTGAGATAAGTGGTGTAACTAAAATTTGTGCCTATGCATTCCAAAACTGTCAATCTTTAAGCGATATAGAGACTAAAAAGGTGGAGAGACTAGGCGAAGAAAAACAAAATCAAGATGTGCTTGGTCACGTGTTTGAGGGTTGCACGAGTTTAAAGGAGGTATATCTTCCAAAACTTATCACCATAGGCGAGGAGTCTTTCTATAATTCTGGTGTGACCATGGTGGCGATAGGAAGGTCGCTACGAACCACCTATGGCGAAGGTGTAGGACAGGGTATAACCGTCTATGGCTATGAAGGGAGTACCGCAGAGGATTATTGTGATAATTTCGGAAATGAATTTGTCGCTATTGAACCGCTTGCCTTTACGAGCAATCTTCCAATGACAAAAGAGATAGAGAGAGGAGACGATGAATCACTCAAAATATCTGCAAATGGACTAAAACTTTCCTATCAATGGTACACAACCAGCGGAGATACTTCAAATGGCGAGATGATTGAAGGACAGACACAACCGACTTTTACATTGCAGTCGCTCGAACTTGGAACAACCAAATATTACGTTGTAGTGACCGACTGGGAAGACAACACTATCACTTCAAATATATGTGAGGTCACCGTCAAAGCAAGCGAGAGTTACCATGTGGCACAGATTTACACTCAGTCTGGGTGGCAATACTTCACCACTATTGAACTTGCCTTAGATTCAGCCGTTGATGGCGACATTATAGTGGTGACACAGGATTGTTATCTAAAAGATAACATACTCATTGACAAAAATATAACTCTGCTTTCGGCAAACAATTCTACCATTTATATTCACGAAGACATTCAAGAAACTTATCCTGCTATAACAATAGGCGATGGTGCAAGTTTGGCAGTAGGATACTTCCAAACAATATATCAAGGTTTAAGGGTTACATCGATATACATTGACGGACAGTCAAATAAAAACAGCATTGACACTCTGTTTTTGATAAAAACAAATGCAACTCTTACTATAGAGACAAATGCGCAACTTCAAAATGTTTTGGCGGACAGCATAATTGACGGAGAAAGTGGTTCAAATCTGACAATCAATGGAAAAGTGGTTGACAGTTCAACTCCTCAAAATAATGGCAATTTGATTTCTGCAAGCAATGTTAATATTGGTGGCGGAGCGACATTGCAAAATTTAATAGTGCAGGATGGTGCGATTTTATACGTAAATAATGGCAACCTAACAATTGACAATGCAAATTTTGATAAAAATAATGCAAAAAACATCGTTTTTGCAGAAAATAACAGTATTTTAACATTAAATGATGGTAATTTTACCGAAAATAATTGTCAAAGTTTGATATATGTTTCACTTAATAGCAATAGCCAAGTCAACCTTTTAGGCGGAAGTTCAAGCGGGGATATATCTTCCATAGAACAATATTATGACATTGTTTTAACTGATAGTGATGCTGATAGTTTGCAAGAAAACTGTGTGCAGATAGACTCAAACTGCAAGTTTGGTAGTTTCTATATTGACAACTCAACACTTCCAATTTCGCTGACAGTTGTTGAGAGTTTGAGCGAAGAGCAAATCTTCAATATCGAGATGAGCGATGAGACGGTTTATTTAAAAAGTCCAATTATAATACTAGAAAATGGTGCAAACATTGACCTTTCACAACTGAAAAATTCAAAATATGAGTTTGTCAATAGAGATGGTATGATTTATCTTCAAGAAAAGCCAGACTATACATTGACATATGTTCTATATGATGATGTGACCACCATTCAAACTTACAAGGCGGGCGAGACAATAGCCGTGATTGCCAGCCCTCAGCGAACAGGTTACAACTTTGTTGACTGGTATCAAGAAAAAGATTGCATTAATGAATATATCTTCACTGTTATGCCAGAAGATAACGTCACCGTTTATGCAAAATGGCAAATAATGACCTATTGTATCTACGCGACAAGTGACGGCAATGGTCAAATTTCTCCAAGCGGAGAGGTCGAAAAGGAATATAATACAAGCCAAACCTTTACCTTTATTCCAGACAAGGGCTATCACGTTTCGGCGATTATTGTAGACGGAGTCAGACTTTCGGGAGATGCTCTGACAAATGCAATCAAGGATGGCTATACTTTTGTAAATATTGACGATGACCATCAAATTAGGGCCCAGTTTGCAATTGACCAGTTCACAATAGACTCCTTATCAAGTGGCAACGGAATCATCTCTCCAACTGGTGAGCGAGTATACTCCTACGGGCAAAATGCGACATATATTATATTGCCAAATAGGGGATATCATATTGAATCAATTTTTGTCGATGATAAATTAATAGATGAAGAGCAATATGAAACCATACTTGAAGAGGGGTATACCTTCGAAAACATTGACTCCTCTCATACCATTGAAGTAAATTTTGCAATAAATGTTTACTTTATTTCGTCATATGCTGGTGAAAATGGGCAAATTTCACCAGATGGTCGGATTGAGATTGAATACGGCAAGAGTCAAACATATCTCTTATTGCCAGATACTGGCTATCACGTACAAAGAGTGGTGGTAGACAGCGAAGAGGTCTCAGTGCAGTCTTTAGATGATTGCTATACATTCTTGTCAGTTACCGAAAATCACACAATTGAAGTATATTTTGAAGTTACAGAGTATCAAATAACCTATGATTTGGGCTATGACAACGAAAATGTAGACTATAATTATGATTATAATTCTCAAATAAGTCCATATGTTCCTTCACGAAAGGGTTATGATTTCCTTGGCTGGTATAAGGATAGTTCTTTCCAAGAAAAATACGATTTTTCAACAATGCCAGCAGAGAACTTCACACTATATGCAAAATGGCAGATAAAGACCTATCAACTTGACTACTCATTTGATAGTAATGGCGAGATTGTCATTCATGACAGCGAAGGAAATATCATTCATGCAAACGAAAATGGCACAATTGAACGTAACTTCAACACCAATGTAACTTACTACGTACTACCAAAAGAAGGTTACTATATTTTGTCAATAACCGTTGATGGACAATCTCTTAGTGGAAGCGAAATTGCAGAAGTTGAGAAATCTGGATACACTTTTGCAAATATAGAAGATAGTCACAATTTTGAAGTTGACTTTGAAATTTATAAATTTCAAGTCAATGTATTAGTCGAAGGTAATGGCAGATTCTATTGCTCTCAAGACTTGACAAGTGTAGAATACGGCGATGATAGGGTGTTTAGAATAGATACTGACTATGATAAAAACCGAATTGAAATATATGTTAATGGCTCACTTGTAGATAGTGAAGAAAGTAATATTTTAAGAGTAAGCGATATAGAACAAAACATGACCATCAGTGTAAGATTTATAGAAAGACCATTTTTTGAGACCGAAAGTGGAAAGATTGTCATAATTGTACTTGCGGTCGTTGGCGGTATAATCATAGTGTCCGTTCCAATCACAATTTTCATAAGAAGAAGACGTCTATATTCTGATATGGATAGATATTAATATATAATTGATATTAATTTATAATTTTTATAATAAAAACAAAAAATCCCTTTTCAAAAGGGATTTTTTTGCTGAAAATATTTAAAAATTTATAAAAATCATTATATTTTTTGATAATTTTTGATTTTTTATATTTTCGATTAATTTTTTGTGTTTTTTATCAAAATAACTGATTTTTTATTTATTTTTTCTCTTTTCTAAAGCACATAAACCAATCAAGGCAGTATTGGCTCGGGTCATTGCTCTCTACTCGCTCTTTAGCAACACCACAAGAACCAGCGGTTGGCACGATTACGTCATCGCCTGGTTGCCAGTCTGCAGGTGTCGCACAGGCATCCTTATCAGCCTTTTGAAGTGCCAAAACAATTCTCTTAATTTCGCTGAAGTTTCGACCTGTTGAGATAGGATAGTAAAGGATAGTCCTTATCACACCATTCGGGTCAATTATAAACACCGCTCTCACCGCTTGAGTGGTCGACTGAGATGGCTGTATCATGCCATATTTGCTTGCAACTTCCATTTTAATATCTTCAATAAGCGGAAATTTAACTTCAATGTGGGCTTTATCTTTCCAAGTAAGTTCTTGTATTTTTCGTAGCCATGCAATATGAGAGTAGATTGAGTCTACACTAAGTCCCACAAGTTCGGTGTTGATGGCTTTAAATTCTTCCATCATTGAGCCGAAGGTCATAAACTCTGTTGTACAAACAGGTGTGAAGTCGGCAGGATGAGAGAAAAGTATCACCCATTTCCCTTTGTAATCTTCAGGGAAATTGATTTCTCCCTGTGTTGTTACAGCCTTGAAGGCTGGTGCTTTGTCGCCAATGAGAGGCATTCTATTTTCTTCCATAATAATCTCCTTTTAAAAGAAAATTTACATTCTCTTTATTTTTATTATACATAAATTTTGTTTTTTACCTAATTTTTTTTGGCACTCTCTGTATTTTTTTTAAAAAATTTATTATATAACAAATTATAAACCATGTGATGCTAAAATTTTATTTGCATAAAATTTTA
>CAJFOL010000050.1 GCA_904397185.1 uncultured Clostridia bacterium | reverse complement strand
TAGCCGTCTTTTCGGTCGTTGATTGTATAGCCTAAGTTTGATAGTTCTCCCCTGAGTCTATCCGCCTCGGCATAGTTTTTGTCAAGTTTTGCCTGCCATCTCTTTTCGGCAAGTTTTTTTATTTCGTCAGGGATATCTTGTTTTTTCTCCTCGAGGTCGAGTCCTAAAACTTCGTTGAATTTAACTATCAAATTATATACGTCTTGGCTCTTAGGCTCTTTTAAAAGTTTTTGGCATACTGCGAGTGCAACTGGCATATTCAAATCATCGTTTATTGCATTTAAAAATTCTTGTTTGTACTGCTCTATTTTCTCTTGGCTTAACTTTTCATCCCCGTTCTTATGGCTACCTACTGCAAGTTTAAAGTTCTTAAGCGAATTTTTCGCCGACATAAGTGAGTCATATGTGAAATTTTGTTGCTTTGAATAGTGAGCCATAAAATAGAAATATCTAAAATCTTCAGGCTCAAAGCCGTTATCTTTAAGGTCTTGCAATGTAAAGACGTTGTGTTGGCTTTTACTCATCTTCCCGCCGTCAATCTGCAAAAACTCAAGGTGCATCCAAAAGTGGACAACCTTATGTCCAACAAGTGCATCGCTCTGTGCAATTTCGTTTTCATGGTGTATGGTCTTATGGTCGACACCGCCTGTATGAATGTCTATATAGTCGCCTAGATATTTTTTGCCGATGGTCGAGCATTCTATGTGCCACCCAGGATAACCCATTCCCCAAGGGCTAGCCCACTGCATAATATGTTCCTTTGGTGCCTTTATCCAAAGTGCAAAATCTGCTGGATGACGTTTTTCGCCGTCAACTTCTATTCTCGCTCCCGCCTTTTTTGCATTGACGTCCATTCCTAGTTGGCCGTAACCTGCAAATTTTGATATGTCAAAGTATATCCCCTTGCTGGTCTCATAGCCATAGCCGAGTTCTACAAGTCTTTTGACAAATTCTATAATATCATCGATTACACTGGTCGCTGGCACTATATGCTCTGGCAAATCAATATTGAGTGATTTTACGTCTTTCATAAATACGTCTGTATAAAACTTGGCTATCTCCCAAGGAGACTTGTGTTCCCTTTGACTGGCAACGAGCATTTTATCTTCGCCTTCGTCCGCATCTGAGGTCAAATGTCCAACATCAGTGATATTCATAACACCATCAATTTTGTAACCATTATATTTGAGTGTTCTGCGAATATTATCCATAAAAAGATATGCCCTCATATTGCCTATATGAGGATAACTATAAACGGTTGGTCCGCATGAATACATTTTCACTTCCTTGCCATGTGGAACAAACTCTTCTTTCTTTCTTGTTAATGAATTATAAAACTTAAGCATAATTATATCCTTATTTCAATGTTCTTTAATTTGTAATCTTTGGCATCTGGTCGTTTTTTACAATTTCTATATGATAATTTAAAACAAAAAGTGTAATATTATTATACCTTATTTAAACTAAATAAGTGTCGAAAAGTGCCGACAGTAAACGAAGTATCGTGACGTTTTTCAGCCTAAATTGAGCCACTATACTATCTTGTTTAAAAATACAGAGAGTGTCTCTATTGCCTTGTCGACCTCTATCGGAGTGTTGCCGAGTGCCTTTCTCATAGTTGAAAGAAAACTGTCAAGTTCCTTCTGCCCTTTGTCGGTAAGTGAAATAAGCCTGCACCTACGGTCAATCGCTGACTTCTTGATTTCAATACACCCCTCTTCTTCAAGTGCGGTGGTCATCAGTGTAAAGTTAGCCTTTTTTATTCCTAGTTTTTCAATAATCATACCGACTGGAAGATTTTGATATACCGAACAAAAAAACAAAATCTTTATACGTAAAATCCCGCCCTTATGGTGGTTTTTCATTAGATTTTCAAGCAGTGCTTCAATTTCAATTAGTTTTTCTATCTCTTTCATTTTTTCTTCTCTTGTCAATAGTATATAAAAAAAAATTGTGAAAAGCAAGCATTTTTTAGTTGATTTTAAATCTAATTAATATTAAAATATAACTATGCAAATTGAAGGACCTATTGAAGATATCATTTTTAGAAATGAGCAGAACGGCTACACTGTTTTTGTTATAGACTTTAAATCCACACCCGTGACCTGTGTGGGCAAACTTGTCAGTGCCTCTGTCGGCGAAAATCTCTCGCTGGACGGAGAATATGTAAAAAACAACAAATATGGATATCAATTTGCCTTTACAAGTTACGAAGTGACACTGCCAAAAACTCTTGCTGGCATTGAAAAATATCTCGCCTCTGGGCTTATAAAAGGTGTCGGTCCTATTACCGCACGTAACATTGTAAGACATTTTAAAGAGCAGACTTTTGATATAATTGAAATGAGTCCATCTTCGCTTGCTGAGGTTAAAAACATTTCACTAAAAAAAGCACTTGATATCGGTGATAAGTTTAAGGAGTTAAAAAAAGTACAAAACACTGTAATGTTCTTGCAAAAATACAATATTTCCACCAACATGGCACTTAAAATATACGAAGTTTACGGTGCTAAGACCATTGAAAGTGTCAAAAATAACCCCTATCGCATGGTCGAGGATATTGACGGAATAGGTTTCTTGACTGCTGACAGAATCGCAAAAAGCATTGGAATACCCGCTGACAGCGAGTTTAGAGTCAGAGCAGGTTTGCTTCATGCACTCAACAATGCTGTCGAAAAAACTGGCAATACATATATGCCGAAAGGTCTTCTTTTAAATCAAGCGGAAGATATACTCGAACTTGACCAGGCATCACACAAAAATCTTTATGACGATGCACTGCAAGGGTTGACACTTGACAAAACGGTCATGATTATGTTTAGAGAGGGCTACGAGATTGTAGTGCCGTCCAAATATTATTTCTATGAAAACTCAGTCGCTCAAAAAATGGCACTTCTAAACTGCTCTCAAGTCATAGAAAAGCAAGACGTTGACGATGAAATTAAAGCCTTTGAAGAGAAAAATCATATCGTTTTCCATGAAGAGCAGAAAAATGCCATTCGTAACTCTATCAACAGCGGTGTGTCTGTCATAACAGGTGGACCTGGAACGGGCAAAACTACGATTATCAAATGCATCATTGACATTGTAAAGCAAAATAACAAAAAATTTATGCTCCTTGCACCGACTGGGCGGGCATCCAAAAGGATGAGTGACTCAACTGGCGAGGAGGCAAAGACTATCCACCGAGCATTGGAAGTGGCTCAAGGCGACCTTGCTCATCTTAGCCGATTTGTTTATAATGAAAACAATCCTTTTAAAACTGACGTTGTGATTGTCGATGAGGTGTCGATGGTGGATGTGGCACTTATGAGCCATCTTTGTAAGGCATTGCCACGAGACTGCAAACTTATCTTAGTCGGCGACAAAGACCAACTCCCAAGTGTTGGGGCTGGAAATGTCCTTGATGATATACTTAAAAGTGGTATTATAAGTGTATCAATGCTCACTAAAATCTATAGGCAAAATGATGACAGTTTGATTATTACCAATGCACACCTTATTAACTCCGGCAAAATGCCCCTTATTGACAACACCTCAAAAGACTTCTTCTTTGAAGAGAAGACCGACCTTGAGGGCATCAAAAACTCCATAGTCGACATGGTGGTCAAACGTCTGCCTAAATATACTGGGCTTGATAGTTACCAAATTCAAGTTCTGGCACCGCTTAAGGCTGGGGTATGTGGCATTGACAACTTAAATAGATGCTTGCAACAAGCCATCAATCCACCCGCTATGGAAAAACAAGAAATCCTCGTTGGAAACACCATTTTTAGAGTTGGTGATAAGGTTATGCAGACGACAAACAACTATAACCTCGTCTGGAAAAAACTTAACGGCTTTATTGAAGAAGAAGGCGAAGGTGTGTTTAATGGTGATATAGGTGTAATTGAACTTATCGACTTTCAAACGGGCGAAGTTGTCATTGATTTTGAGGACGGCAGACGTTGCCTCTATCCACGAACAGAAATAAGTCAACTTTCACTTGCCTATGCAATCACCATTCACAAAAGTCAAGGCTCAGAGTTTGATATCGTTCTACTCCCCGCAATCGCTGGGCCAAGCATGATTCTCACCCGAAATCTTATCTATACAGCGGTAACACGTGCTAAAAAAATGGTTGTTATCGTTGGAGAAAAGAAGAATTTGAAAAGAATGGTCTCAAATAACTACACCGTCCAAAGGTTTACCCTGCTTAAAGATTTGCTTATATCAAGCGACAAAAAAATAAGAGAGTTGTTCGATTAGATTGTCTTAAAGGTGAATTATGAAGATAATTCAAAATCTTAAAAAGTATACAAATCTTGCACTTGATATCCTATTCCCAGAAGATATCAAGTGTTTATTGTGTGGTCGCGAACTTGACAATGACTCCATGTTCTGTTCGTACTGTTTAGATTTAGATATATTCAACGAAGGTAGCCGTTGCATATATTGTGATTCAATGGTAAAAGACGGCAACATTGTATGCACATTTTGCAGTGAAAATCGCCATAAATTTAAAAAATGTGTTTGCCCACTTAACTACAATTTTCTTGTTAGGCAGGCTATTTTAAAATTTAAAGATGACAATGCACAATATCTGGCAAGACCATTTGCCAAACTTGTTTATGAAAGAATAAAACAAGAAAACTGGCAAATAGATTTTATTGTACCTGTTCCGTCTTATAAGAAAACAATCAAAAAGAGAGGCTATAACCCTGCCTTGCTTCTTGCAAATGAACTTTCCTCTCTTATGAATGTCCCTGTCTATCAAGTTTTAAGCAAGAATGTACCTTCGCCTAATCAAAAGTTTATGGATTACTCAAGTAGGTATAAAAATCTTCAATATACAATGAGACTGGAAAGTAAGGATTTTATAAAAGACAAAGATATACTGATTGTTGATGATGTCATAACTACTGGTGCAACGATTGATGCTTGTGCAAATCTACTTGGAAAGGCAAAGGCTATCTATGGTTGTGGTGTGGCTAGGACAAACTTCATTGAAAGAGAATGGTCAAAAGAAATATAAAACTTAAATTTCCTTTTAAATAGAGGCCATTTAACTTCAATTCCCTTTTAAATAAATACTATAAAACTTAAAAAAATGCTTTATTTGTAATAAAAAAACGGCTAAGGTACCGTTTTGATAGTTTCAAATAAAGCCATGTCCCGAAAATTATACAATTTTCGAGATGCTTATATATTACCTCATAATTTTTCAATTTTTAGGCAAGCCATGAATATTGTCCCAAAAATGACAAACATTGTCGTGGATACCAAACATTGTCCCAAAAATGCTTGTCATTTTTGGGGACACTAAAATGGGTTCGACTCCCCTTTTAAATAGAGGCTATGACATAAAAAAAACGGCACCTTAGCCGTTTTTTTTGGTAGCCTCAAGGGGAGTCGAACCCCTCACTCCGCCGTGAAAGGGCGATGTCTTAACCGATTGACCATGAGGCCATATATCAAAAATGGGAGATATTTTTTGATACTTTTATAGTATATAAGATTAAACTTGCCATGTCAAGCATTTTTTCAAAAAAATTCTTCCATTTTCTTATTTTTTCTTATTTTTTCAATAAATTACTGTTAAAATACTGATTTAATTTTCTTGCTCTCGGTCGGCAGTAAATTCTCGCTCTTTTATATCCATATACTCATTGTATATGCCAAATGCATCTTTGTCTAATAATTCCTTAAGCATCTGCGAAAAAGTCAATTCGGAATTATGGCTTAAATAATTTTTAAACTTTTCGATTGTACACTGTCTATCATTCTGGTAGCGGTCGAAAAGTACTGTGCCTACAATCTGTCCAATGACGTAACGTTCTATCGGGCTGTAATCTGCAGGACTTGTCTTTGAAAGCGATGCCATTTTCTTTAATCTTGACAAAAGTACATCACAATTTGGATTATTTTTAAGTTTGTCAACTAATTCGTCTACTTTTTCTCCGGTAAGTTGTTCGCAATCTATTATATTTAGTAAATCATTTCGTTGGAAACAATAGGTTATATCGCCAAGCAATGAATAATCTCCGCCCATCATGGTGTTTTCATATTCAGCATTCGTGATTATTCCGTTCTCCAAAAGATAATTTGCAAACACCTTTTCAATAAACAGTGTCTCCACCTCGCCTATTGTCGAGTCAACTGCCCTTTTATTCTCTTGCATACGTTGTGAAAGCATATGGCAAAACTCGTGACAAACAGTTATAAGCCCATATAAATTATTCTCAGGTGCTAGAGAAATCTTCCGCCCTCTGTCGCCTTGACTACAAACATTATGCCTTGACTTATCATGCTTTGCAGGCTCGGAAAAATTTACTGAGACTGAGTCGTCATGCAAAATACTAAAAAGTTTTTCGTAAAGGTTTATATCAAGTGACTTATAGAAATCGTAGACAATCTTTATCATGTCACCAAGTGTATAAGGTTTTTCTTCATATTCGACCGAGTGTGTATGAGCAAGGAGCAAATTTCTGATATTTTCAAGCCCTGGACGAAATTTATTTATCTGTTCATTGATTGCATAGATATATTTACCACTATAAATCTTATTAAAATTTTCTATTTCCTCTTGTGAGAGTTTAAATTCTTCCATAATACTATATTCTATCCTTGATTTAATGTTAGATTTCAAATGTTTTTTGATTTAGTCTTTTTCACTTTCATCGTGCTCACGTTCTACAAAGTCCAAAAAGTCGTGTGACACCTCTTTAAGTAGTTTCCCGAGGAGTTCCTGTGTCGCATCTTTATAAGTGATTTGTGCATTGTGTGATAGGAAGTTTTTAAACTTCTCCATAGTTCCCTCTTTGTCCTTCTTGTATTCTTCAAAGAGAAGAGAACTTACCGCTTCTCCTAAAACATAACGTTCGGCTGGATTGTATCCTAAATTAGGGTTTGCCATTTTCTTTAAAGTCGGCAAAATATAGTCTGGTATCATTTGATTTCCAGCATATCTTACAAGTTTTGAAACCTTCTCTTCATCAATATTCCCACCAGTCAAACTAAAGACAGCATGACGCATGATGCACTCTGCTGTATCTGCAGCAAGTTTGTAATTTCGAAAACTCTTATAGGCATCAAATTCATATTGACTTATTATACCATTATCCTTTAAATACTGAGCAAATATTTTTTCTATAAACAATGCCTCTATCTCGCCTATAGTGTGGTCGCGAGCAGACATATTCTTCTGCATACGTTGTGAGAGCATATGCGATAGTTCATGGCATACCTGAATAAGTCCGCCTGCATTATTCTTTGGTGATATTGAAAGTATCCTGCCATTCAAGCCAGCCGAGTTATAGTTATCCTCATCTCTATTATTTGGAGATGGCTCTGTCATATAGGTTTTTACTGCTGGGTCTCTCAAAATGTTTAAAAGATTTAAATATAAATCTATATCGGTATCTCGTAAAAACTGATAAGATATATCAGCCATCTCTTGACGGGTAAAGTCCCTCTCTGGATATGGCAGTTTCTTTGCATCTTTTAAGCATATTGCTAAAATCTTTTTGAGGTCACTTCTCATAAAGGTTATTACCGTGTTGCCAATAATTGCATATTTTTTACTAAAAAGAGTGTTAAAACGTTCTATTTCTTCTCTTGATAAACCAAATTCTCCCATTACTCCCTCTCATTTGTATTTTCATTTTGAAATACTGATTTGATAAAGGCTTGTTGCTCCTCTATTGCCTTACCTTCGCTTGCATTTGCCTCTTCAATAGTCATCTCGCTCATATATTTACCATACTCTTTGTTATAGTCAAGTGAGCGGAGTGGCAGACCTTTATTGACCACTTTGCTTGGTGTCGCCACCATATACCTGTAACTCTTGACAACTGTTTCGTGATAATTGCCATCGTAGTCGCATAGTACAAGTGCCACATTGAAGTAACTATCACTTTCACCGCCTACTTTCTTTAGTTTCTCAGAGAAAATCTTGATTGTCTCCTCATCAGTCAGTTCATGTCCACCATAACGTCTTACAAAAACTCCTGGCTGGTCATCTGGAGCAAACTTCTCAATAACAAGTCCGCTGTCATTTGCTATGACCGGCAAGTCTGTCTCCTCGTGATATGCATGGGCTTTTAGACGAGAATTTTCAAGTTCAGTCTCTCCTGTCTCATCAACTGTTATGTCCACACTTATGTCCTTAAGTGAGCAGTATGGCAGTCCAAGTTTGTCAAGCACGGTGCTATAAATGGCAATCTTCCCAACATTGGTTGATGCAATGAGAATACGTGACTGTTTTTCTTGCTCTTTTCTGTCATAAGTTACGATTTGGTGGTAACCTTGCTCCAATGAGAGTTTTTTCTCTTTGCTTGTATGAGCCATAATCTTGTATTTATAGGCTCTTCCAAGTGCGATAAACTTGCTCTCATCCTGTCCAGTGGCATCCACGTAGATGTCCTTGCCCTCTTTTGCAAATTTTTCCCCATCACGAAGGGCATTTGCTCCGCAGAGAATATTTTTGCTTGCGAATTTCTTTGTTTTTCTGTCAAATATGATATTTAATGTTTTCATGTCACTATTATAACACCCTTTTTATCAAATGTCAATAGTTTTGTGTAAAATTTACACAAATATTTTTTCGCAAAAAAAACGAGCATGACACTATCTTATCTGCTCGTTTTTGTAAACCTGATTTATTATTATATAAATAACAATCTAAATAATAATATTTCTTTATTTAATTTTAATTTGATGACTTATTGTTTTTCATCTTCATTTTGTTGGAACATTTCTTCGCTTTGTCTTTCAACGACCTCTCTAGCAAGTGTATCAACATTACCTAACATGAATTCCACTCTTGCCTTTGAAGTGTCGTCTTCGCCAAGTAAAAATTTGTAGCCTGTGATTATCTCTGGCATTCCTTCTTTTAAATCCTCTATGGTCACGATTTTATATTCATCAAAGAAGTTTTTAGCAAATCTATCATAGGCATCTGATACTTCTTTGCAAGGAATATATAGTCCGCCTGGATGTTTTTCCATCTTTCCCACTTCAAAATCCAAAAATGGTGCAAGAAACATAAGGTCTTTGGCAACTTCGTCCACACCTATCATCTCAGTTTGCAGGTGCTGATAAAGTTGGTCTATGCTTTGCTGAGGTGTCTTTCTTTGATATTTTGCTGGGTGGTCTTTTACCCACTTGTCATGTATTTCTTCCAAAATCTTCATAACTGCCATGTATTTGTCATTGCCCTGCAATTCTTGCTCGTGACGTTGTATACCTTCTAGTCCTGTCAATATGGAAGTTCTTGTATATACATTTTGTTCCTTATCAATGGCATCAAAAGCCTTATCTTCATCACCATTAAATCTTTTGATTGTATCTTCGGCAATCTTTTCTGCCTCTTCCATAGTTATTTTATTCCATGCCACCATTGCATAGATTTGTACTTGGATATCTGGTCTAAATTTTGTTTTCATATCTCTCTCCTTTAATGGTTATATTCTACCATAGTTGTTAAAAAAAGTCAATATCTTGTTAAAAAAGATTTTTAAATTACACAACAATTATCAAAATAGATTGTATTTTTTTTGTCTTTATGCTAAAATCTTTTGCATGGAGAAAAATTATGTACATTGAAGGGAAAAATGCAATCAGGCAGGCAATTGATAGTAAAATTACCATTAATAAAATTATGGTTGACAAAAACTATCAAGGGCGAAAAGATGATATCATAAATCTTGCCGTGCAGAACAAAATCAAATTTGAATTTGTACCAAGAGTTGTGCTTGACAAAAAATCTAAGACCGCTCATCATCAAGGTTACATTGCTGAGAGTGTTGATTTTAACTACTGCGAGGTCACCGACATACTACAAAAGGCAAAATCGCTAGAACAAAAACCATTTGTTGTGCTTCTTGACGGAATCGAGGACCCTCACAATTTTGGTGCTATCATCCGCTCGTGCGAATGTGCGGGAGTGCATGGTATAGTTATCCCTAAAAACCGTGCTGTGCAGGTAAATGAAACGGTCATCCGAACTAGCACTGGTGCAATAGCCAATATGCTCATTGCAAAGGTCACAAACCTTAAAGATGCCATCACCCTTTTAAAAGAAAATGGAGTTTGGGTCTATGCTTGTGAGGCAGGTGGCGAAAATATTTACGACAAAAAAATGGATGAGGCAGTTGGGCTGGTTATTGGCTCAGAGGGCTTTGGAGTTAAAAAATCAATTCTATCATATTGTGACGGAACAGTTGCTCTTCCGCTTATGGGCAAGGTAAACTCACTCAATGCCTCGGTCGCCTGTGGTGTCATCGTTTTTGAGGTTTTAAGGCAGAGGCTTCGAGGTGAAAAATGAGCGAAAATGTTACAAAAGAACTAAGTGATGAAGAACTTGCTAGTCTCGCCCAAAATAACGATGAGATGGCAGTCAACACCCTACTTAAAAAATACAAATCACTTGTAAATCAAATTGCGAGAAGTTACTTCCTTACAGGTGGCGACATGGAAGATATTGTGCAAGAAGGCATGATTGGACTATACAAGGCAATTATGCACTTTAAAAACACCAAGTCTGCCTCATTTAAAACCTTTGCCAGCACCTGCATCAAAAACCAAGTCCAAAGTGCGGTGAGAGTGGCAAGTTCTGAAAAAAACAAAGTGCTTTCTTCGGCTATCCCTATCATAGACCAGTTGAATAGTGATGAGGAAGATGAAAAAGAAATTATATTCCCCTCCGACCTCCCTTCACCAGATGAAAAACTGATTGAAAAGGAAAGTTTAAAGGAAATTATGACAAAAATCAAAGAGACATTGTCCTCTTTAGAGTTAAAAGTGCTGACCTTGTATTTAAAAGGCTACTCATATAACGAGATTGCAAAAATTAGCAATTTAAATAAAAAAAGTATTGATAATGCCCTGACACGAATAAAAAATAAATTATCCTTTTTAAGACAATCATAAACTATATAAAAAAATAATATTAAAAATCATTTATCATTAAAAAATAATATAAAAAATACTAAAATAAATATTAAAAATATAAAAAAAAATTAAAAATATAAAAATAAAAAAAAAATATATAAAAAATCATTAAAAATATAAAATTTAATTTAAGGAGAAAATAAAAATGGACAACAAATTTGTTAGACCAAGACCAGAATTTCCTAAACGTGCTGTTATCACTTCGGGCATGCCTTACGGAAATAAACTTATCCACTTTGGACATCTTGGTATGATTCTTCGTGCTGACGTCTTTGCTAGGTTTATGAGAGATAGAATAGGCAAGGACAACGTAATCTATGTGTCAGGCACTGACTGTTATGGTTCTCCTGCCATTGAGTCTTTCCGAAAACTTCAAGAAGAAGGCAAGATGAAAGATAAGACTCTGCTTGATTATGTCACCGAAAATCACGACAAACAACTTGATATACTTAAAAAATTTGAAATATCATTCAATCTCTATGGCGGTTCGGCTATTGGTCGTGCTGGCGAAATTCATAAAGAGGTCAGCAAATGGTTTATTGAAACACTTTTCAAAAATGGTATGGTCTCAAAACGTTCTTCACTTCAATTTTATGACAGAGAAAACAACTGTCTTTTAAATGGTCGTCAAGTGGTTGGGAAATGTCCTATTGAGGGCTGTCAAAGCGAAAAAGGTTATGCTGATGAGTGCGACCTTGGACATCAATATCTCCCTCAAGATTTAATCGACCCGATTAGTACTCTTAGTGGCAAAAAACCTGAACTTGTCAAGATTGAAAACCTTTATTTTGACCTTCAAAAATGTACTCCTCTGCTTGAGCAATGGATAGACTCAATCGACAGAAAAAGTGATACTGCACCTTTTATGGTCAAAGAAATTCGTGAATTTTTCAAAAAGCCTGAAATCTATATAAAACGTGAATTTTTCGATGTTTTTGAGAAAATAAAGGACAAATTGCCTACATTTAGCGAACTTGAACGTAATGAAAAGGCTCCGTCAATGACTATAGTCTTTGATAAACTTGAAGACAGAGAAAAAGCCTGCGAAATTCTGGCTGAAAATGGCATTCGCTACCGAACAGGCAAAACCCTCACACCATTCCGTCTGACTGGCAACATTTCTTGGGGTGTGCCTTGTCCTACTATTGATGGTGTGGACGGACAAACCTTCTACGTTTGGCCAGAAAGCCTTTGGGCACCGATTAGTTTTACTATGGCTTATCTTGAAAGCATTGGAAAAAGTGATGATGAATGGAAAAAATATTGGGCTGATAAGGACGGGCAAGTTTATCAATTCTTAGGCGAGGACAATATCTATTTCTATGGACCAGCACAACAGGCAATGTGGCTTTATATGCAAGGCGAAAACCCTTCGCTTGACCCTGGAAATGGGCAGTTACGGCTAACTAAAATCAATCCTATCAAGTCAATACTTTATATGAACAAAAAGGCAAGTTCGTCAGGCGCGGTCAAGCCTCCTATGGCTAGCGAGTTTTTGGAGCATTACACCGCAGAGCAAATCCGTATGCACTTTTTGGCAATGAACCTTGTCAACAACAACGTTTCACTCTCCCCTAAAGCCTTTGACAGTGATGCAAAAGATGATGAGATTGACCCTGTTGTAAAGGAAGGTAATCTGCTCACAAATGTTTACAACCGAATTTTGCGTACAGTCTTCTACTCAACTCAATCGCATTTTGATGGGGTTTTGCCTAAATCTTCTATCGATGAGAGCATCATGGAAGAGTGCAGAAAAGTAATACTCAACGTTGAAAAATTTATGTATGATAAAAAATTTCACCAAGTGTACAATGCCCTTGACGTGTTTATCCGCAATATCAACAAATATTGGGTCAAAGATGTCAATAACTGCGTGACTGAAGAAAAACTTGCACACCTTATTACAAACACCATGCAGATGGTTTTTGTAGCAAATACCCTTCTCCACCCTATCGCTCCAAGCGGGACAGAAAACGTGGCTGACTACATTGGTTTTAACAAGGATATCTGCTTTAGTTGGGAACATATTTTTGATACATTTGACAACATTCTTGACAGAAAGAGAGAGCGAAAACTTAAAACCTTAAAACCAAAAGAGGACTTCTTCAAACGTCATCAATCTCAACTTGACGAACTTGCAAAGAAAAATGGAATAGAAGGATAGGTTTTTGCAATTATTCTTAATTTTTCTCACTCTATTGACAAACATATAATATATGTTATACTAAACATAAGCGAGGTAAAAATGATTAAAAAAGGTATTAAAGTTTCTCTCTGTGGGCTTGGGGCTGGGCTTGTAGCATCAGCAGTCTTCTTCCCTCTTTCATTTAATGAAGAAGAAAAGCAAAGTCAAATGCTCAATGATTTTCGTTCAAGTGATACCTTTATTCAAAATATTGAGGAAGATTACGAGCAGTTGAATAGGCAACTTAATTTAAGACAAATTGGCGATGGCGAATATTTTTTGAAATTGAATGAGATGTTATCTGATGAAAATACCGAGAAAATTTTAAAATCTTCTTCATCACCATTAAAACTCAATTTTGAAAATGCAGAAATTATGGAAGACGTCTATTATGGGTTTGCCTTCTGCAGTGTTGGTCTAACCTTGGTCTCATCGGCAACTGCTTGTATGTTTGCTTATGCCAACAAAAAACTTGAAGAAAATAAAGAAAATATTGATTATTACAGTATTGATTTGTGCTAAAATTCGTGCAGATGACGTATAAATTATTTTTATAATGTAATAATACAAATTATTTTTTAATAAAAAGGCGAGGATGAAATTAACTTTGAAGTTGTCACTTTAAAACTCGTCTTTTTTGTATCCCCTATCTTGACAAATTAAACTTAATATGCTAAAATCTCTAGCGAAGGAGATAAAAAATGGAAGTTAAACACTATGTAAGATTTCATAATTATGGTATATTTGGAGATGAAAAGGTAGTCGAAGATGAGATACTAAGTCGCGATATTTCAAATATCAAAATTCCTAAAAACACCTCTTATTTTGAGGTCTTTGATAGAATTGTCGGCAATATTAAACATGAAGGGAACACCTACCCTGTTAAGTCAAATGAAATTGACCTCGAAGAGTACTACATTGGCAAATATTTGACTTTAAATGATTTAAAAACAGATGACCCAGACCTTTATGAAGAACTTGTAAGCAATAACTACTGCGGAATAATTGAATGCACTTATTTCAATAAGCCAGTGCTAAAAAAAGATTTTAAAACGGTTATCACTCATATCATTGACCCTAGCAATATTGAAAATGATGACGAGGACGAAAGAGAATAGTAAATGGTAAAATGGATAAAAAAACATTACCCTATAAAAAAGATAATTTACGAAAAATGCTAATGTTAAGACCACGTTAGCATTTTTT
>CAJFOL010000049.1 GCA_904397185.1 uncultured Clostridia bacterium | reverse complement strand
TTGGGATTATCACAAAATTTAAAAGGAGAAAGTATGAGCGATTATTTACAAAACGAAGAAAAAGGTAATGAAGGAAGTAACCAAAACGAGAGTAGCAACAATCAAAATAGTGGCAATAACAACAACCAGCAGGACAATTACAACAATACATATGACAATCGTCAAAATAATTCAAATTATAACGATTATCAAAATTACAATAACCCTAACAAAGATATGAATGGATATATGTTTCATTCTTCAAAAGTAAAATTAGGTGTATTATTTGCTTTTATATTTAATTTTGTTGGCTTAATTATTGGTCTATGTATGTATTCTGCAGGGGTATATGAAAGAAAAACTTTTATTAAAGGCTGGGGAATGACATATTTGGTGGTCATCGGAATTTGTCTTTTTGCAGGACTAATTTCATTGATTTTTTAAGTTTAAAAACAAAAAACATTGCTTTAAATTTGATAAGCAATGTTTTTTTTGTTTATTAATCAAGTCCATATTTTTTCTTGAATTTTTCTACATTACCGCTGGTATCAACCATCTTCTTCTTTCCTGTGAAGAATGGGTGACATTGATTGCAGATATCAATGTTGAGTGTGTCGCCCTTGCAGTTAGACTTTGTTTTAAAAGTATTTCCGCAAGCACATACAACGGTAACTTCATGATAATCTGGATGCATTTCCTTTTTCATGTTGGTCTCCTTTTAAAAATTTATTAGTCTCCTACATAAGGGAGAAGTGCGATATTTCTTGCTCTTTTGATTGCTTGGCAAAGTTCTCTTTGGTGATAAGCACAAACACCCGTTTGACGTCTTGGTAAAATCTTACCTTTTTCAGTGATATATTTTCTGATTTTAGCAACGTCTTTGAAGTCGATTGTTTTTTCGCCAGCAACACAGAAAGCGCATACTTTTTTCTTAGAAGGTTTACGGAATTTTTTAGTAACGATTTTTTCAGTTTTTTCAGATTTTTCTACCTTTTCAACCTTCTCTTCAGTTTTAACTTCAGCCATGATTTATACTCCTTTTAATTAAAATGGTAAACTGTCATCATCAATAGGTTCAAGTTCAGTTTGTGGCTTTGGGGATGACGGCATAGAAGGCACGTCACTTGAATCAGAATTTCTAGAATTTAAAAATTCCACTTCATCAGCAACTATGTCTGTGGCATAACGTTTAGTGCCATCACTTGCCTCATATGAAGAATTTTGAAGTCTGCCGACTATTCCACATTTTGAACCTTTTTTCAAAAACTTACTGCAGTTTTCTGCTTGGTTACGCCAAACGACAATATTGAAGAAGTCTGCTTGAGGGCCGTTATCGGCATTTGCAAAACGTCTTTGTACAGCGATTGAAAATCTGCATACAGAAACACCACTATTTGTTGTAGTGAGTTCTGGGTCTCTTGTTAAGTTTCCGACTAAGATAACTTTATTCATAATTTTCTCCTTAAATTGTCTTTAAAAGACTTTTATTAATCGTCTTATTTTTCTTTTCTTACAAATATTTGACGAACGACACCTTCAGTGATGTTCATGAGTTTTGCCATAGCATCAACTTCGGCAGGGTTAAGTGTGATGTTCATAAGAACATAGTAACCCTCAGTTTTGAAGTTGATAGGGTAGGCAAGTTTTCTCATTCCCCACTTATCAATGCCATCAACTGAGCCGCCTTTGTTTTCAACGTAAGAAGCGAATTTTTTAATAAGTTCTTCACGTTGTTCTTCGGCAACATCAGAAGAAATGATGTAGAGAAGTTCATACTTGTTCATACTTTTACCTCCTTTTGGACTAAATGGTTTTTCGCTTTGCTTGTTTTTTTACAAGCGATGCAAAAAACAAGGACAGTTTTCTACTGCTAAGAAGTATTATAATCCTTTTGCAATCATTTGTCAACTTTATTTTTGAAATTACTATAGAATGTTTTGTGGTTTATTAATATTTAGAATATATGTTACTAAAATATTTTTTAAACATTTGCAAATAATAACATATATATGCTATACTCATTATGCAAAAAGGAGAGAATATGATAGACGAAAACAAAGATGAAGTTATTGAAAAATATTATAAAGATTTTAAAGGCGAAAAATGGAGAGAAGAGATAAATGTCTCTGACTTTGTTGACAATAATTACACAGAATACACAGGTGATGATAGTTTTTTGCAAGGAAAAAGCGCTAAAACAGCGAAAGTTTGGGCAGTATGTGAAAAACTACTTGCAAAAGAACTTAAAGTTCACCTTTTAGATGTTGACCTTAAACATATTTCCGGAATTAACAATTTCCCTGCGGGTTATATTGATAAGAAGAATGAGGTGATTGTTGGACTTCAATCTGATAAACCACTTAAAAGAATCATCAATCCGTTTGGAGGGATAAGAATGGTTAAAAACGCACTCGGCGCCTACAACAAAAAGATGGACCCTCGAAATGAAGAAATCTTTGATAAAATGATAAGAAAAACGCATAATGATGGTGTTTTTGATGCATATACTCCAAATATCCGAAAAGCAAGAAGTGCGGGGCTTATTACAGGGCTTCCAGATGCCTATGGACGTGGCAGAATAATAGGCGACTACAGACGTGTTGCATTGTATGGAATTGATAGACTTATTGAAGAAAAACAAAAAGACTTGCTAGAACCTGATATGCTTGAAATCGATAGCGAAGAGAAGATAAGACTTAGAGAAGAAGTCAGCGAGCAAATTAGAGCATTACAGAGCATAAAGGACATGGCGCAAGGTTATGGATTTGATATTTCAAAGCCAGCAACCAATGCTAGAGAGGCATTCCAATGGACATATTTTGCATATCTTGCATCTGTTAAGGAAAACAATGGGGCTGCCATGAGTTTAGGTCGTACATCGACTTTCCTTGACATATATCTTGAAAAAGATATGAAAGAAGAAAAACTAACCGAAATTGAAGCGCAAGAACTTGTTGACCAATTTACAATCAAACTTCGTCTTGTCCGTCATCTTAGAACACCTGATTACGATGAAATATTTGGCGGGGATCCAACATGGGTTACAGAGAGTATAGGCGGTATGCTTGACGA
>CAJFOL010000048.1 GCA_904397185.1 uncultured Clostridia bacterium | reverse complement strand
TAAAGAGAATTTTATGGAAAAATTTGGAACAAGGCTTAATAATCTAACAAAAGAGATGGGGCTAAGTCAAGAAAAACTTGCAAGCGAATTTCATGTGGATAAATCTATCATAGCAAAATATGAGACGGGAAAGATATCTCCGAGTATTGAAATGGTTGTTATTTTAGCAAAATATTTTTCAGTGTCCACAGATTATCTTTTAGGGCTTGAAGAATAGTTTTTGAAGATAAGATTAAATTTTTTGTTAATTTAATAGAAAAATTAGGGGTTTAGACAATATAAAAAGCATAGCAAAAATTTTTGCTATGCTTTTGTTTTTATTTGTTTGACTTTTATCTCGTCAAATTTTAGCGAGTTACTCAGCACTTTCTGATTTTTCGCTGAGTGCTTTGTTGTAGGCTTCAAGTACTGCTTCTTTGATTGCTTCTCTAGTTTCGGTGTTGATAGGGTGTGCTATATCTTTGTGTTGACCGTCAGCAGTTTTCTTGCTTGGCATTGAGATGAAAAGCCCGTCCTTTCCCTCGATAACTTTGATGTCATGAACAACAAAACATTCGTCAATTGTTATTGAAGCAATTCCTTTAAGTTTAGTCTCGTCCTTAAGTCTTATTCTAACATCAGTAATTTTCAAGTTTTCGTACCTTCCTTTTAGTAGATTAGCCGTTTGGCTTAATTCTATTTTACAATGTTTTATTTTAAAAACAAAACATTTTTGATAAATTTTTAACATATTTACAACTTATTTTACTTTTTTTCATAAAAAAAGATATGGTGTATGTTTATAATGGCAAAAAAGTCTTTTATAAATTTGTGAACGGGCAATCGCAAATGCCCATTCTATTACTTCATGGGTGGGGGTGTGATAGTGGGGTGTTTGATGGGATAATCAAACTTTTTCCGAATAAATCTTTTCTTTTAGTGGACTTTCCGCCATTTGGCAATTCTGATAAGACAATTGATGATTGGAACATATTTACATATGTTGGTATGCTCATGAGTTTATGTGATTATCTGTGCATAGATAAATGTGACGTGCTGGGTCATTCTTTTGGAGGCAGAGTCGCAATAATATTATCTGCAGTCAAGCGGTCACTTGTGCATTCGTGCATACTTGTGGATAGTGCTGGAATGAAGCCTCGCCGATCGCTCAAGTTAAGATATCAAATATTGAAATATAAAATAGGCAAAAAACTAGGTAAAAACGTTGAAAATATGGGCTCAAGCGACTATTTAGCCCTTCCAGAGAATATGCGAAAGACCTTTGTAAGCATAATAAACACCTATCTTGAAGATTATGCAAAGATTATGTCAGTAAAAACTTTGATAATTTGGGGCGAAAAGGACGATGATACACCGCTATATATGGCAAAACGACTCAATCGTCTTATCAAAAATTCGCGACTTGAAATTATACAGCAGGCAGGTCACTTTAGTTTTATAGATAGACCGCTTGAATTTTATAAACTCGTAAATGTTTTTTGGGAGGGCTAAATGCTATATGTGAACATATGTGTATGTGAACTTATATTCATGGTTTGGAGTTACCTTTTTGTCAAAACATATCAGTTAGATGGATACAATATAAAGTTATTTTTTGAGCATATTTTTGAGTTTAAATTGGCATATGGCGATAAAAACAAACTTGTTTTCACAAAGAGGATGATAAGATTTCTTGTCCTATACCTACTTTTAGCACTTGCATTATTTATAATTATCAATGTTTTTATCCATAATATCTATCTTGTACTTTTAAATTGTATTGTAATTTTTTTGCTATGCCCTCTACTTATAGCATTAAGTGGAATTTTACTTTTGCCAATTGAAGAATTTATAAAAAAAATTTATATCCGAAAAGCCAGAAGAAAACTAGGCAAACGTGACATTATTAAGATAGGAATAACAGGAAGTTATGGCAAAACGTCGACAAAGAATATTTTGGCAAGTATGCTTGAAAAGGAATATAAGGTTTGCACTACCCCAAAAAATTTCAACACAGAAATGGGTGTTACTAGAGCCATACTTGAAAATCTTGACGACCACGATGTCTTTATTGCAGAGATGGGAGCAAAACATAAGGGAGACATTGAACTTTTAGCGAAACTCGTCAAGCCTAAATACGGAGTGCTTACCACTATTGGGAATCAGCATATTGAAACCTTCAAAGACCTTAAGACTATAGAAGAGACCAAGAACGAACTGCCCTTGAACCTTGCAAAAGGCGGAACTATGGTCTTTAATGGCGACAGTCCATCCACTTTAAAGTTATATAAGGCATATAAAGGCAACAAATACCTGACAAATCAAAAAAACGGCTTTGCATATAGTGAAAACATATGCATGGATGAACATGGAAGCACCTTTGACCTTATTTTAGATGGGCAGAGATTAAAGGCTCGCACCAAACTTTTAGGACAATGCAACATAAACAATATTGTGACTGCCTCAGCAATGGCATATATACTTGGAATAAGCAAAGATGATATTGTCAGTGCAATTAAAAGGCTATCGCCCCCGCCTCATAGACTGGAGGTTATCAAAAACAACTACTCGACCATCATTGACGATTCGTACAACTCAAATGTGGTGGGAAGTCAAGAGGCACTTGAGGTGCTATCAAAATTTAAAGGGTTAAAGATTGTCGTCACACCTGGGCTTGTCGAAATGGGCACGCAACAGTCAAATGTCAATTTTAAACTTGGCGGTCAAATTGCAGACGTTGCGGACTATATAATAATTATGAATGAAGTCAACAAAAACTATCTTTTCTCGGGGGCTATCTCTCATAATTTTGATAAAAATAAAATATTCTTTGCCTCGACTAGAAAGAGACAGAAAGAAATTTTGCAGGTACTTATGATTAAAGGCTGTGTGATTTTGTTTGAAAATGACTTGCCAGACAACTATAAATAAAGGAGCGAATATGAAAGAAATTGCAGTTATTTTTGGTGGGAAAAGTGTCGAGCATGATATATCAGTTATCACCGCACTTCAGACGATGAAAAGTATCTGTGGCTACAAGGTTTTGCCAATCTATATCAAGCCTGATGGGCAATTTGTAACCGCTCAAAATTTGACCAAACCACAGACCTATCTTAATTATGCAAAAAATGTCAAAAAAGAAAGAGAGGTAATTTTTGATAAGTCCTATGCAAATATTGTAAAAAACAAAAAAATAGTGCAGAAAATCAAGATTGACTGTGCTTTGTTATGCACTCATGGTCATGGTGGCGAAGATGGAGCCTTGCAAGGAATGCTTGAAATGTGCGACATACCCTACTCGTCGTGCAAGGTCGCCTCAAGTGCTATGTGTATGGATAAGACCTTGACCAAGGCACTACTCCAGGCAAATCATATCAAAAGCCCAGCATATGTACATTTTGACATATGCCAGTATAAAGCAAAAAAGATTGATATTTTAAAGGAAATTAAAGATAAAATTAAACTTCCATGCATTATAAAACCAGCGAATGGAGGCAGTAGTGTAGGTATTAGCATATGTGAAGATATTACAAAAATTGAATCTTGCATAGATGAGGCATTTTTGTATGATGACAAGATAATTGTCGAAAAATACATTGAAAAAGCACGCGAATTTTGTTGTGGAGTGGTAAAAATAGCAAATAATATCATCACAAGTAATGTAAATGAGGTGAAAAAAGGTAAAATTTACACGTTTACAGAAAAATATCTTTCAGCAAAAGAGCAGGAAAAGAAGAAAATTGACACCCCAACTATTAACAAAGTCAAAAGGCTTGCAGAAAAGACATACAAAGCCCTTGATTGTGACGGAGTTGTCAGGGTGGACTTCCTTTATGACCAAAAGGACAATATACTTTATGTCAATGAACTCAACACAATACCTGGCTCGCTTGCTTTCAACCTCTTTCCTTTCCCTTTCGCTGACCTAATAAAAGGCATTATTGAAGAGGCTATCAGTTATCATAACAGCAAGGGCAAACTTGTCTATTCGTTTAGCAGTGAGGCGATAGAAAAATATATTGATATGACCGACCATTTGAAGTATAAAATGAGATAATTTGGACTTTTTCACAGTTTTTCAATGTTTTTTCACTATTTTTGTCTAAATTAACTCATTTTAATATATTTTGAATATATTGTTGCTACTTAAGGAGGCACTATGAAATTATCTCAACTTTTGCAGGATATAAGAGTTAAACATTACGATAGACGGCTTGAAAATGTGGAAATAAATGATATAAAAATCTCACATAAGGACGTAAAACAAGGCGACCTTTTTATTGCATTAAAGGGGAGTAGGTTTGACGGAAATGACTATATCAATGAGGCTTTTGAAAATGGTGCAAAAGTCGTGTTTAGCGAAAATGATATCTTTGACAGCCGTGCAGTGCAGGTGGAGAATGCTCGCTCCGCTTATGCAATTGCAAGCAAGAACTTTTTTGGCAGGGCTTGTGACCAACTAAAATTAATCGGCATAACTGGCACAAACGGCAAGACGACCGTTGCAAACACTACTGCCGAACTTTTATGCTATTCGGGAGCCAAAGTCGGTGTGATAGGAACTCTTGGGGCGAAAATTGATGGCGACAACATTGAAACGGGCTTGACAACTCCTGACCCGTACACCTTGCATAGCCTTTTTAAAGAGATGGAAAAAAAGGGGTGCGAGTATGCGGTTATGGAAGCCTCCGCTCATGCTCTTGCACTAAACAAACTTGACGGGGTCAATTTTGATATTGGAGTGCTTACAAATATCACAGAGGATCACCTAGACTTTTTTGGAACGATGGAGAACTATGCAAATGCAAAATTTAAACTTTTCGACAAAAATCGTGTCAAACTTGGCATAATTTGTGGCGATGATGGGTATGGGCGAAAAATTTTGCTTAATCCAAAGGTGCCTGTTATCTCTTATGGGCTCAATGAATTTTGTGACGTAAATGCCAAAGATATTGAAAAATCGTTTGATGGGTCGGTCTTTGACTGCGAGTGCCTCGGCGAAGAGTTTGGCATTAAGACCAACCTAGTCGGTGAATACAACATTCAAAATGCACTTGCCTCAATTGCCATATGTCGTAGCCTCGGCATACCTAAAGAAGTGATATGTCAGGGAATGAAATGCATTAGTCCTGTTGAGGGACGGTTTAATGTTATCAAAATGGAAGAGCATAACATCGTGGTCGACTATGCCCACACACCTGACGGACTTGAGAAGGTCTTGACCGCTGCAAAAGGACTGTCAGACAAACCGCTTGTTGTGATTTTTGGCTGTGGTGGAAATCGAGACAAACTTAAAAGACCTATTATGGGCGGAATAGCGACCAAGTATGCAAACAGTGTAATTTTGACAAGTGATAACCCTCGCTATGAGGACCCTTATGATATAATTGCCGATATAGTCGAGGGCATAACCAAAAATTGTCGAGTTATTGAAAACCGAAAGGAGGCAATAGAGTATGCCTTGTCGCATTTCACAAACGGCGAGACCATAGTGATAGCGGGCAAAGGAGCCGAGAGATATCAAGAGATAAAGGGAGTAAAATATACGTACAACGATTTTGACGTGGTGTATGACTATTATAATGAAAAATATAATAGTGAAACTGAAAATGAGTAAAAATTTTATGTAGAAATACATTAAAAATAAATTGAAATTATCTATAAATAT
>CAJFOL010000047.1 GCA_904397185.1 uncultured Clostridia bacterium | reverse complement strand
AGAAAAAGTGAGCGGAAATACAGAACTTGACAATGGTTACTTGAGCGAACAGTCGTCCAACATTTGGTTGGTCTGTTAGAGCGGAAACAAAGTATAAACCTAAATACAACTCAATCGGATAGTGATCCAAACTAAGTTTGGCAGACACACCGTCAAACCCCTGGGTTTAAAAAATGCAGAGCCAAAATTGACTCTGCATCTTTATATATTTTAGTGAAAATTTGGATGGGTTTTGATACCCATAAATTTTATTTCTTAGAATTATTGATTGTTTTAAATATACATTATTTAAAGTCTTGTGACAATATCAATTGACTTAACTTATAGTATAAAATGCATATTTTAAACATTTATTTAAAATTTTCAAATTTTATTCAGCATCTGCGGTTGTATCATCATCGGTGTCAGTTGCTTTTAGGCTGTCAATTGCTTCTTGAAGTTCCTTAATATCCTCTTTAATCTCTGTGTTTTGTGATGAAAGAAGGTTGAATATCTTTTCAAGAAGTGGGTATCTTTCTGAGTTCTTTTCCATAACTTCTTCGCAGTGTTGTACAGAAAGTTTGAGCCCTTCAAGAAGGTCAAGGTCTTCTTCGAGTTTCTTAGCCTTTTCTTCATCAATGTCGGCATAGTTGTTTACACCATAAAGTACAACTTTTTGTTTAGCAACAAGAGCCTCTTTTCTACGAAGTTTCTTCTCATCACTTTCAAGTGTTCTCTTAACTCTTCTAAGTGGGATAAACTCTTTCTTGCACTTACGAAGTTCCTTCTCATTGGCTTTGAGTTTTTCTTGCTCCTCTGCAAGTTTTGCCTCAAGTTCGTCTAAAGTCATGGCTGATGCAAGAGCATTTACATCACCCTTAGCCTCTTCGTATACAGCCACCTTGTCTGCATCTTCAGTCTTTGGCTCTTCCTCTTCGCTCTCTTTTGTAGTTTCTTCAGTTGTCTCAGTTGTCTCTTCAGCCTCAGGTTCTTCTGGAGTTTCCTCAGTCTCTTCTGTTTCCTCTGTAGTCTCTTCGGTTGTCTCTTCCTCATTTGAATCTGTTAAGTCAACAGCATCTTCCTCTTCAGTTGGCTCTTCTTCCTCTTGAGCCTGCATTCTTGCAAGTCTTTCCATAAGTTCCATACGACGTTGACGGATAAACTCAGTTGTATCGTCTTCCTCTTCGGTCTCTTCTGAGGTCTCTTCATTTGTTTCTTCGGTTGGCTCTTCGCTCGTCTCTAGCTCCTCAGTTTCTTCCTCTTCGCTAACCTCTTCGGTTGCTTCTTGCTCTTCTTCCTTTTCTTCGTCAGGGTTGTAGTCTTCAACTACTGCACCATTATAAAGAATAGTAGCAATTTCTGGGTCTTTTTTGATTTCGTCTGCCTTTTCAAGAGCATTAATTCTCTCTTCAAGGGCTTTGTTTTGTTCTTCTTGACGTTTAGCAATGGTATTTTCATCCTTTTTCTTATGAGAAAGGCTCATGAAGAGGTCGCCCATAAAGTAAAGAAGAAAACCTCCTGCTACAATAATTCCAAGAACAACGACTACTGTAATAATTACTGAACTCATAATTTTCACTTCCTTTTTTATATTTTTGGCTTTGTTTTGTCATCGAAAAGCAGTTTTTTTGGTGGAGACGGCGGGAATTGAACCCGCTTCCGAAAAACTTGTTCAAAATTTTTCTACATGTTTAGTTTATGTTAAATTTTCGCTGTTAAACATAACATAAACAAAATTTTAACAGCATAGTCTTGTTTTTATAAGCAATTTTAGACGAGATTACTTACAGAGCACCGTTTTTATGAACTCATAATATAATTTGGTGAGATTATATTCGAGTTAGACCGAAATTGTCAGTCTTAAAGATTTTTTTGTCCGATTAGGCAGCCATAGCAAGGCTAGGAGTGTCCATACGAACTACATTGTTGTTTGCGTTTATTTTCGCTGTCCTTTTTTTAGGTGCAAGAACGTCCACCACATGCTTTACATTTTGACCAATGCTCCCCGTCGAAACCAATAACGCCCCCAAACGTGTCAAGGGATTAATGGGTTTTAACTGCTCGGTCGATTTCCCTTCGGACTGCCCTATCCTTCAGGGTTTGTCTTTTGTCATAAAGTTTTTTACCTTTTCCGAGTCCAATCTCAACTTTAGCCTTACCCTTGATCATATAAATCTTTGTTGGAACAATTGAGTAGCCTTTTTCTTGAGTTTTTTTCTCTAGTTTAAGTATTTCTTCTTTATGCAAAAGCAGTTTTCTTGTCCGCTTGCAATCACTATCATTTGGATTTGAATTGTCAGTTGGTGCAATGTAACAATTTCTTAGGTATGCCTCGCCGTTTTTGATGGTCACGAAACTGTCACTAAGACTGACTTTGCCGTTTGCAACCGACTTTATCTCTCCGCCTTTTAGTTCAATGCCCGCTTCAAGCAAGTCTGAAACGAAGAAATTATGATATGCCTTTTTATTGTTTGCTATTATCTTCATCTCGCCCCTATTATAACACTGATTTTCAACTTTTTCAATACCCTATTTAAAAAAAGTTGATAAAATCTCGACTTTTTTGCATTTTTTTGTGATTTTTGCACATTTTTTAACGTTTTTTTTCAATTTTCAGTGTTATTAATATATATTATATACTATTTTTATATAAAAAACATAATAAATTCAACTAAATTTTTAATTTTTACTGTCAAAAAAGCGGACTTTTTGCTATAAAAAATATTGACAAGCAACTTTTTTATAGTCACAAGTCAATATCTAACAAACTCTTTATATAAAACTCAAAACTTTTTTCAACTGTTCTTAAAAATTTTTGTCATAAAAATGTAAACTTTATAAAAACACTTAAAACTTTTTATTTGACAAACTTTACAAACTCAAAGTCAATTTTTCTAGTATAAATGTTGGATGCAGTCAGTTTTACAACCACCTTATCACCGACTGAGAAGACAAGTTTTTGTCCTTTGAGTTTAAGTTGTTTTTCAAATAGCAAAAATCCGCTGTCTGGCAGGTCTTCAACCTTTATCATACCCTCAACGGTGTTTGGAAGTTCAACAAATATACCAAAATTGGTGACAGAGGACACCACACCCTCGAACTCTTCTCCGACCCTATCTCTCATTAGGTATGCTTTCCATAAATCGTCAACTTCACGTTCGCACTTGTCAGCATTTTTTTCAGTCAAACTTGATTGCTCGCCTGCCTCAAAGGCGAAGTCGTCAAGTTCCTCTTTTCTTGCCCCATGGATACCTTTATGCAAATTCTCCTTGATGATACGATGAATGGTAAGGTCAGGGTATCGTCTAATAGGAGAGGTAAAGTGACAATAGTATTTGAGAGCAAGTCCAAAGTGTCCTAGGCACTGGTTGGTATATCTCGCCTTTTGCATTGAGCGAAGGATAACCTTGTTGACTGTTTCGGTATATGGCTGATTTTCACAGAGTTTGATAAGGCTTTGATAATACTTTGGTGTTATCTCTTCTGGGATTCCTGGGGTCTTTATCCCAAGCCCTTTCATATATTCTATAACACTTTCTGTCTTTTCTTTTCGTGGACTTTCGTGAACACGGTAAACAAAAGGCAGGTCATTATCGCAGTACTCTTTGGCTACCGTCTGATTTGCAAGCACCATAAAGTCCTCAATAAGTCTATGTGCATCGTTTCGCTCTCGTTTTTCAAAGTCGACCGCCATGCCATTCTCGTCAAATATGAATTGAACCTCTGGAACCTCAAAGTCGAGTGAGCCGTCACGTTTTTTCTTCTCTTGAATTTTCTTTGATATCTCGTGCATGAGGAAAAGTTCTTCTTTAACACTCTCTGTCTTTTCGTCCGCCTTTTCTCCGCACAGCACTTTGTAAACATTTGTATAGTTAAGTCTTGCCCTACTTTTTATAACACTTTCACAAATCTTGTGTGATACGACATTTGCATCTTCGTCAAGTGTCATTATGCAAGATAGTGTCAATCTCTCAACGTTTTCATTGAGCGAACATATGCCGTTGGATAGTTCCTTTGGAAGCATAGGAAGTACCGAAGTTGGAAAGTAAACACTTGTTCCGCGGTTAAATGCCTCTTCGTCAACAAGGGTATCATATTTGACGTATTCGCCAACGTCTGCAATGTGGACACCCAAAATATAGCCGTTCTCTATCCTTTCAATTGACACCGCATCGTCAAGGTCCTTGGCATCCTCGCCATCTATCGTAAATGTAACCTTGTCTGTCAAGTCAACTCTCCCCTTTTTCTGATAGTCCTTGACCTCCATTGGAAGTTTTTTGACCTCTTCAAGCACCTCTGCTGTAAAAGTCTCGTATAGGTTATGGTCACGAATTATGGCAAGTTCGCAGGCTTTTACATCGTCTGACTTGCCAAGTACCTCAATAACCACTCCGCCAAGGTTTTCATTTTTACGAGAGAGTTCTACCACAACTCTGTCATCCTCTTTTGCTTTAAGTCCGCCTTTTAACAACTTAACTTTGCAAGGTATGTGGTTATTGTCTGGTTCCACAAATAGATTTCCGCCAACCCTCTCAACTACACCTACAAGTTTGGTGACAGGCTTTATTATCTTCACAACTTTACCGTCACTGCCCTCGTCTGTTTGAGATAACACTTTGACAATAACACGGTCACCATCAATCGCTCCGTTTTGGCTGTTGCCAGCAATAAATATATCCTCTTCGTCCGAATTGTCTATTTGACAAAAGCCGTAGCCTCGTGCATTGCCAATGAAAGTCCCTTTGACATACTCGTTTGTTGGAAGTGCCACCCACTTGCCAGGCTTAATCTCAAAAATATCGCCATCTTTTTCAAGTTTTGCAAACTGCCTTTTGACATCTTCAATATCTAAATGGTAGGTATTTGCTATAAAATAAAAAAGATTGCTTGTCGAAGAATAAGACAAACCATCTTTTGAAAGCAATTCTAAAATTACCTTTTTCGCCTGCATACTATTCCCCTGTTGTTGGGGCGATAAATAGTTCGGTCACAAAGAAGAGAATAATGCATACAAATATGATTACAGCCATTGCAATTGTAATTCTCTTTAAGATTGCATCACGAGATGCACCTTTGTTCTTTGCATAATAACTCTCTTGGCTAACCCCAGTAAATGCATCAAGGCTCTTTGATGAGTCGTTTGACTGCATAAGTGTTGTCACTATCATAACTATCGCACAGGCAATGATTATTCCAAATAAAACATATCGCACTATAGGTAAGGCACTCGCCCAAAAGTCACTGACAAGTTCGTCGTTCATAATAAGTCTCCTTTTTTAGTATCATAAATTTGAAAGTATCATACAAAACCACACCGTAAACAGTGCTAATATGATTACAAATATAAACTGCACCCACTTTATCTTAAATTTTCTGTCCGCTCTTGGCTTGAAGATTTGCGCTAAGAATATGTTGTAAAGCATAAAGAGCATGATTACAACAAAGGCAACTATAAAAATAATAAGTCCAGTTCGCCCAAGTCCATCTCCAATATCTCGTCCCCAATCGTCGAGAAAACTGCAAAGTAAACTCCTCATATCTCTCCTTTATATTTTGTAAAAGAAATTAAGTTTACACTCTTTTGTTTTTAAAGGGTGCTACTTATTCTATTATAAACATTTTTTAAAAATAGTCAATCATTTATAGTAAATTTTTTGTGCTTATTCTCGTTTTGCTTATATTTACAAGAATTTTGGACAATATTT
>CAJFOL010000046.1 GCA_904397185.1 uncultured Clostridia bacterium | reverse complement strand
GAATTTGTGTGCTTCACACACCCATCTCATAGTATTTATTACCATCAGCCTCACCCTTGCGAGCAAGTTCGGCTTCCGATAATATAATTATAGTGATTTGATACTATGTTGTCAAATGATTTAAATATAGTTATTTTATTATAATAAAGTTTACTGACAAAATTTATTGTCAATAATAAGAGTATGAAAAAAATTCTTTTAGTATTGCAGATTTTTATTAAATGCTCTTTGATATTTCTAGTATTTTTTGTGTGGCTAAATTTTGTTTTTGACTCGCTATGGCTCTCGGCAGTTATTTCCTTTGTAATAACATTTGTTATTGAAGTTGTGTCAATTTTTATTAAGCGAAAGAAAGGCGATATTGATAGCCTAAAAATCAAAGAAAAAGAGAATGCCGAAAAAATGTTTTATTCACTATCGAAAGATAATAGCAACATTGAATTTTTTTACAATTTAGCAAGGTCAAGGCATCAAAATGTCAAGAAAAACAAAAAATTTATTTTAATTTGTCATCAAGATAATACAAAAGTTGCACTATTCCCATTTTTAAAATTTCAAACAATGACAATTGATGACCTATTATCAATTTCTCATTTAATAAAAGTTTTTATAAACAAACTTGTAATTGTGTGTAATCTATATGATAAAACACTAAGCAAAAACCTAAGTGATTTTCCCTATGAAATTGTTTTGCTTGATAAATATGAGACCTATCAAAAGTTGTACAAAGAATATGACTTTTATCCAACAATTACAGTAAAAGAAAGTCAATCAAAATTTACTTTTAAAGACTTTATCAATAATGCTTTTAGACGAGAAAAAGCCAAGGCTTATCTAATTTCATCTTTAGCACTTTTTATTGGTGGTATTTTTATTCAATTTAACATTTATTACAATATTGTCGCATCTATTCTTATATTATTGGCAATCATATCTCTATCAAATAAAAGCAATAAAAAACTGCCAGATGAGGTACTTTAAAAGTATAACTCCCTAAATAAGTTCAATATGCTTAAAGTCTTTTTTAGACGATTTTCTGTATATTATGATCATCCCACCTATAACTTGTACAGGTTCTGCTCCAGTTTTCGAGCAAACTTGTTTCATGATCTCCTTCGCAGTAAAATCACAATTTTTTAGCACCTTTATTTTAATAAGTTCCCTCGCCTCAAGCAAAGCAACTATAGCCTCGTACGAGTTTTCACTTAGCCCATCCTTTCCTATTTGCATAACAGGCTCTAGTGCATTGCCCAAGCCTCTAAGATATGCTCTTTGCTTTGTAGTAATCATAAATTAACCCTCCAATTTTATACTTGCTAATTAAAAATTCGTTTAATAATTCAAAACACATATAGCAATGTTATTTTATTGACTAGAATATTTTAGTAAAGAAATATTTCAGTTAGAAATTAATTAAATATTTAATAAACACTATTGTTTTGTTATGATAATATAACTAAAAGGATTATTCGGTATATTCAAAAGTAATGTCTTTTATTCTAACTATACCGCCATTCTTTAGTCCTCTTTCTTTCAAAAGGTCTATAATTCCCATTTCTTGCAGTCTATTTTGGAAATAAGCAAATGATCTTGTATCTGACAAAACGACACCTCGCACAAAGTTATCAATTTTGCCACCACTAACAACAAAGGCTCCATCATCATCCCTAGTAATTTCAATTGAAGTATAATCTCTTTTATCAAAGTCAGCATCTTCAACTTTTAAAGGTGGCTTCTTTGGTAATTTACTTAATTTTTCAAGTGTTAAAAGTTTTAATTTCTCAATTCCGTTGTATGTTGCCCCAGAGATGCAAATATAATTCTTGCCTATTTTTTCTTCAAATCTTTTAAGACGTTCATTCAACGTTTGTTCATCTACCAAATCAATTTTTGTAAACACTATAATTTGTGGTGTTTTTGCAAGTTCATCGCTATATTTAGCAAGTTCTTGATTTATAATTTTGTAGTCATCAATAAAATCACGAGCATCACTTTGTGATATATCTACAAGATGAAGGATAAGCCGTACTCTTTCAACATGTTTTAAAAAGTAATGCCCAAGCCCTTGTCCTTCACTAGCTCCCTCAATAAGTCCAGGGATATCTGCAACAACGAAAGTTTGACCTTTGACCTCGCATACACCAAGGTTTGGATACAGTGTTGTAAACGGATAATTTGCTATCTTAGGATTTGCATTAGAAATGCATGATAGTAAGGTTGATTTACCTGCATTTGGGAAACCTACAAGCCCGACATCGGCTATTGTTTTTAACTCAAGTATAACCTCATGAGGTGAAGTAATCTCTCCCGTTTGAGAATAATGTGGTGCTTGTTTGATTGAAGATTTATAGTATGCATTACCATGCCCACCTTTTCCACCTTTTAAAGCAACAAACTCCATGTTATCTTCGTATAAATCAGCAATTATCTTGTCTGTCTGAGCATCAATTATGACCGTACCGCAAGGCACTTTTATAATAACATCTTTGCCGTTAGCACCAGATTGCAGTCTTTTCGCACCATTCTCGCCGTTTTCTGCGACAAATTTTTTATGAAATCTAAAATCATAAAGAGTGTTAAGAGATTGTGTCGCTTTAAAAATTACATCTCCACCTTTTCCACCTTCACCGCCGTCTGGTCCACCTTTAGCCGTCATCGCATTTCGCAAAAAAGAAGTAGAACCATTTCCACCATTTCCTGCTTTAATGATTATTTTGACTCTATCAAGAAACATAATAGCCCTCCTTCTATTTTACTATATATAGTATTATGTCTTGCATACAAAATACATTATTTAGTATTATGTTTTGCATAATAGTTGCATATTCTAGTAAATGGACATTCATCACATTTAGGGTTTATTGCCTTGCAAATATATCTTCCAAAGTGAACAAGTTGAAGGTGCATCTTTCCCCACCTACTCTTATCAAAAAGTTCCATTAGGGCTAGTTCGCATTTATATGGATTTTCAGTCTTAACGAAACCTAACCTATTTGAGACACGAAGTACATGGGTGTCAACTGCAATTGCATCGCCCTTGAATGCTTCTGAGTAAACTACGTTTGCAGTCTTTCTACCTACTCCTGCAAGTGATTGCATCTTTTCTATATCCATTGGTACTTTGCTATCAAATTTTTCTATTAAATCTTTAGACATAGATAAAATATTTTTAGCCTTATTATGATAAAAACCGCATGAATGGATTTTATCTTCCAACTCCTCTTGAGTTAAAGTCAACATTTTTTCAGGAGTATCATAATTTTTGAATAGTTCTTTAGTTACAATATTTACTCTTTTATCTGTACATTGAGCCGATAAGATAACAGCAACCAACAATTGATAGACAGAGTTATACTCAAGTTCGCATTTTGGCTCTGGAAATATTTTATCCAATTTGTCATAAAAATCTTTTGTGTTTATCATTTAGTTACCTTAAAATATTAAAATAAATTAATTTTTATTGTTCTATCAAAGCAGATTCAAGTTTTATAAAAAATCGTGAAAATATCTGTTATATTTAAATGGTATAATTTTAAAATTTTAAACCTTTGTTTAATATCCACTATCAAACAAACGATATTACTGTTGTTTCATTAGTGGAAAGAGAATGGTGTCACGAATATTCGGCAGGTCAAAGATAAATTGTACAAATCTATCTATACCAAAACCTAGTCCTGAAATTGGTGGCATACCATGTTCCATAGAAAGCAAGAAATCTTCATCAACGTCCATTGTCTCTTCATCGCCCAATGCTTTTTCCTCGAGTTGTTTCTCTAAAAGTTGTCTTTGAAGAATTGGGTCTACAAGTTCTGAGTATGCTTTTACAAGTTCTGCACCACCTGCTACCACCTGGAACATATCAGCGACTCGTGCATCATTGTCATTTCTTCTTGCAAGTGGTACAAGCACTGCTGGATAGTTATAGATAATTGTAGGATTCACTATACTCGCTCTTATTTTTCTCTTATAAATATAGTCAATAAGTGTCCTTACAGTTTTGCACTCTTCGAGTTCACCATAAGAATATAAGCCTTTTTCAACGACTTTTTTCTTAAAAGCATCAACATCCTCTTCGGCGAGGCAATCAAAACCTAAAATTTCATTCATTTTTTCAACATAGTTTATCCTAGGCCATTCGCTTGCAAATTCAATTTCTTGACCTTGATAGGTTATCTTTGTTGTACCCAAACATTCTGTAAGCATCTTATTTACCATGTTATAGAAAAATTTTATGTTATCTTCAAAGTTCCAATATGAAGCATACCATTCTACTTGGGTAAACTCTTGCAAATGAGATGGGTCCATTCCCTCATTTCTAAAGTCTTTTCCCATTTCGAAAACTCTATCAAAGCCTGCGCAAATACATTGCTTAAGCCAAGTTTCCGTTGCTATTCTTAGGTTGCAAGTTATATCAAGTGCATTGTGGTGAGTAAAAAATGGTTTAGCACTTGCACCTGACACACTTGTTTGCAAAACTGGTGTTTCTACCTCTAAAAAGCCATTATCTTCAAGGTAACGTCTTATAAATGACTCAATTTTACTACGTGTTAAAAACACTTGACGTGATTTTTCGTTGGTTATAAGGTCAAGATATCTTTGTCTATAAATTGTCTCAGCATCTGTAAGTCCATGGAATTTTTCTGGAAGTGACCTTAATGTTTTTGAAAGAAGTGTTACCTTTTCTGCTCTAACTGTTACCTCACCTGTTTGAGTAAGATATACCTCACCTTCAACACCTACAAAGTCGGCTATATCTATCATTTTCTTATAAAAATCATAAGATTGCTCATCAAGTTCATTTCGTCCAACTGATACTTGTATCTTCGCATTTATATCTCTGATTTGTATAAATCCAAATTTACCCATTACACGTTTAAAAATAATTCTTCCTGCTATTTTTACACGTTGTCCAACCTTTTCTCGTGCTTCGGCAATTGTACAAGTCCTTTCAAACTTCTCTTTATAAGGTATTTCTCCCATCGCTCTAAGGTCATCAATCTTTTTTCTTCTAATATCAACTTCATTTGATAATGTTTGCTCTTGCATTATTCCTCCTTAAAAACAGTAATTATAGCACTTAAAAATGCTATAAACACACATATATATTAAGTTAACACAAAAATAAAAATAAGTCAATTATTTATACTTATTTTTATAATAATGATAGTTCTTGTAAACCTTATTTAGATAGTTTTTGGTCTCGTAATATGGTATTTTAGCAAGCGATTTACCATCCGTAGAGTACTCTTCATTTGCTAGCCAACTCTTGACATTGCCAATACCTGCATTGTAAGCACATAGTGCGAGTTTTTCGTCATTAAAATAACTGTTAAGATAACTTAAATAAAATGTCCCTATTTCTATATTATAGTTGCCATTGTACAAATTCTCTTCGTTGTATTCTAAGCCAATTTTACCTGCTACCCACTCCGCCGTAGATGGCATAATTTGCATAAGCCCGATTGCTCCTTTTTTAGACTTTGCTTTTTCATCAAAATTGCTTTCTGTATTGATAACTGATGCAACTAAAGCACTGTCAACATTGTATATTTCGGCATAAGATATAATCTCTTGAGAATATTTCATTGGATAAAGATACTCAAAAACAGAGCCAACTGTATAAGTTAGCATTATTGCACACATTAAAAGACTAAGTAAAGAGAAAGTAACTCTCATAATCTTATTTTATTTATATTTGCATTAAAAATACATTTAATAAGAAAATAACTTGATGACAATAAAATTTAATCTTATTTGAAATAAATATTCTCGATGAAAATTTATATTGGTTATATTTTTTCAACAAATCTTTGATTGCCATTTATATTAATTCTAAAAAAGCCATAAAAGGACCGAAATGGCTTAGACTTTAAAAAAGTTTGAGCCACAGGTAGTAATCGCTCTTCAAAACGCACTGATATTCCACATGCTTGCCCCGCTTCCTTAGGTGTGTTTATGACATCAGCATATAGTCCATTAGATTTAAACATATTTGCAAGATACAATGTTTCATTTCTTGAGGTAAAAACTGCAATAACAAATCTCATTCAATCTCCTTAAATTTGCACAAATTCCCTTCTAAAACACTATATTGTAAATATAAAGGAAAGTTTACAATGATTTATTTGGATAATAGTGCCACAACATATGTAAAACCGAAAGAAGTTGTAAAGGCTGTGTCTGATAGTCTGCTACATTATTCGGCTAACCCTGGTCGAAGCGGTCATAAGGCCAGTATTAAAACAGCATTAAAAGTTGAAGAAGTAAGAGAAAAACTTGCTAAGCACTTCAATGTTTCGTCTGGGCAAAACGTTGTGTTTACCATGAACTGCACACAGGCTTTAAACTTAGCGATACTTGGGTCAGCAAAACAAGGTGGTCATGTTGTATGTACTGAAAATGAGCATAATTCAGTCTTGCGCCCACTTGAACAACTAAAATCTCAAGGTATAATAGATTACTCTGTCGCCTATCAGACAAATCCCATTGGCATAAAACTTGATGATATTACGAGATATGTAAAAGATAATACATATATGATAATATGCAATCATATATCAAATGTCAATGGTAGCAAAGCGGATATTAAAAGTATTGGGAATTACTGCAAAGACCATAACATAATCTTTTTAGTCGATGGAGCACAAAGTTGCGGACATGAAAAGATTGATATGACCGATTTTCATATTGATTATCTTGCGATTGCTGGGCATAAAGGTTTCTATGCTCCACAAAGTATTGGAGCATTAATTATGAACGACAATTTTCGTCCACAGCCTATAATTTTTGGTGGTACGGGCACAAATTCGCTTGAGTTATTCCAACCATCCACATATCCAGAAAGACTTGAAAGCGGTACTATTTCTACCCCTTTAATTATTGGCTTAGGTGCTGGGATAGATTTTGTTGAAAGTAATTTTTATGAGATAGTAAATAAACTTGATGACTTAACAACTTATCTTAATTATGAACTCACAAAATTAGGCATAACGTCTTATACTCAGCCGGAAAATGCCAGCGGTGTCATTGCTTTTAACATAAAAGGCTTACACTCAAGTGAAGTTGCCAACATTTTAAACGATAGATACGATATATGTGTTAGAAGCGGCTATCACTGCGCTCCACTTAAACACCGAGCATTAGGAACATTAGAACAAGGTGCCGTCCGAGCATCAATTTCATATTTCAATACTTTTAGTGAAATACAGAGACTTATCTTTGCAATTAAACATATTTCAAAAAATTTTGATAAGTGATTTTCATTTGATAAACAAAAAAGACTATTATGTTATTGTTATAGTTTCATAACATAATAGTCCTTTTTAAATGTTTAATAATGTCAACTTACTTTTCTTTTTTAGGAACAATTCTCTTTAAGTCGATACGTCCTTTGTCATCTATTTTGATAACCTCAACTTCGACTATGTCACCTACTTTGACTTCGTCCTCTACTTTCGCTACTCGTTTATCAGAGAGTTTTGAAATGTGAATCATCCCCTCTTTATTGCCACCAAATTCTACAAATGCACCAAAATTCATAATTCGAACAACTTTGGCATCGTATACATCGCCAACCTCGACATCTTCAACTATTCCAAGGATAATTTTCTTAGCCTTTTCTGCCATTTCAAGGTCTTGTGTAGCAATGAATACTTGACCATTATCATCAATATCTATCTTAACACCAGTTTCATCAATGATTTTGTTTATCATCTTTCCGCCAGTTCCAATAACGTCTTTGATTTTATCAGGGTCAATTGTAAAGGTGATAATCTTTGGAGCATACTTAGAAAGTTCTTTCCTAGGTTCTTTTATCTCTTCAAGAAGTTTGTTCATGATAAACATTCTCCCTTCTCTTGCTTGTTTTAATGCTGTTGTGAGAATTTGTTTATCAATTCCTTTAATTTTTATATCCATTTGGATTGCTGTTACACCCTTTTCAGTACCAGTAACTTTAAAATCCATATCTCCTAAGAAATCTTCAAGTCCTTGGATATCTGAAAGAACGGCAACTTTGCCTGTCTCGTCATCTTTTATAAGCCCCATAGCAATTCCTGCTACTGGTCGTTTGATTGGCACACCACCATCCATAAGTGCTAATGTTGAGCCACAAACCGATGCCATAGATGATGAACCGTTTGAAGATAAAACCTCTGAAACTAATCTTAAAGCATAAGGGAATTCCTCTTCTGATGGGATAACAGGTTCGAGGGCTCTTTCAGCAAGTGCACCATGCCCAATCTCTCGTCTGCCTGGGCTTTTAATTCCTCTCGCTTCACCTGTTGCATATGCTGGCATATTATAATGATGAACATATCTATTAAATTCTTCATCATCAAGTCCATCAAGTTTTTGCATATCAGAAACAGTGCCGAGAGTTAAAGTTGTAAGCACTTGAGTTTGACCTCTTGTGAAGATTGCACTACCATGTGTTCTTGGTAGTACACCTGCTTCGCACCAAATAGGTCTAATTTCAGTGAGTTTTCGTCCATCAGGTCTAATACCATGATTTAATATCTTTGCTCTAACCTTTTCTTTGGTCATTTTGTAAAGTACGTCACCGATTGCTTTTTCGCTGTCAGGGAAAACTTCTGCAAAATGCTCTTTTGTTTCTTTATCAACTTCGTCTTGTCTTGTTTGTCTTTCTGTTCTATCAAATGTATCAAGAGCATAGTCAAGTTTATCGCTTGCAAATTCTCGTACCGCTTTATCAATCTCTTCAGGAACGATGTTATACACAAGCCCTTGTGCAACAGGTTTGCCTATTTCTACCTTGACTTTCTTTTGGAATGCTACAATCTTTTTGATTTCATCATGTGCAAACATGATTGCATCAAGCATCTCTTCTTCTGGCACCTCTTTTGCACCCGCTTCAACCATTAAAACTGCATCTTCAGTACCTGAAACAGTGAGGTGGATAAGAGACTTCTCACGTTCTTCACTATTTGGGTTGATTATAAATTTATCGTCAACAAGTCCTACTTGAACTGAACCTGTAGGTCCCATAAATGGTATGTCAGATATTGTGAGAGCAAAACTTGAGCCAAGCATTGCCAAAGGTTCTGGTGCAACGTCTGGGTCAACAGAGAGGGCTGTAGCCACAACCACAACATCATGATAAAACCCTTTTGGAAACAGTGGTCTAAGAGGTCTATCAATAAGTCTTGAAGTAAGAATAGCCTTATCTGAAGGTTTGCCTTCTCTCTTTTTAAATCCTCCTGGAATTTTTCCTACTGAGTACATTTTTTCTTCAAAATCCACTTGAAGTGGGAAGAAATCTATACCTGGTCTTGGTTCTTTTGACATGGTAGCATTTACCATAACTACAGTTTCGCCACACTTTACAAGGCAACTTCCATTTGCTTGTTCACAAAGTCTGCCTGTCTCAAATGTTACCTTTTTCCCACCAATTTCTATTTCATAAATTTTTGCATCTTCTTTCATTTCTACTCCTTAATTTTCTCATAAATAAAAAAGGGATGATAAATACATATCCCCCTTTTTAAAAACTACTTAACTTCTCTTATGCCAAGTTCTTTAATAAGGTTTCTGTATGCTTCAATATCTCTTTCTTTAAGATATAATAAGAAACCTTTTCTCTTACCAACCATTTGAAGAAGTCCTCTACGTGAATGGTTGTCTTTTGGATTTGCTTTAAGGTGTTCATTCAAGTGATTGATTCTTGCAGTAAGAAGTGCAACTTGTACTTGAACTGACCCTGTATCATTTTCAGATTGTTTAAACTTAGCAATGATATCTTTTTTCGCTTCCATTTTGTCCTCCTATTTTAATTTGTTTTACCTTTTACGAAGCACGGAGCCAGAAGGTCTCTAACCGACTGCGTAGTAAGGCTTATCGACTTTTTCATTATAGCATAAAGAAAGATAAATGTAAACTATTTTTTAGTTTTTATTTAAAAAATTCTTCTTTTTTCTCAATTATTTCATCAATTCGGTCTACGTAATCTTCTATAAACTTGACATTTGGCTGTCTTTTGATGGTATGTTCAATGTTGTATACCCTTTTGCTTATAGCATTTGCCCCTACTCCTATAATAGTATTGGTCTCTTCCATACTATCAATATTAAATATGCACACATCTCCATCTCTAAAATAGCCAACATTTTCTAGCCCACTCAGTTGGTGTTTTTGCCTATATAAATAATATGGTTTATAGCCATTTTTTGCAAGTGTGTCCTCAGCATAATCAATCATTTTTTCTACGTCTCTATCTTGAACACTACCATTGTTATCAAATAGTGTCGAGCCTTTCTTTAACGACAATGTATGGACAGTGATATTATTTGGATAAAGTTCTAATGCCGTATTTATGGTTCTTTTAAATATCCCTAATTTTTCACCTGGCAATCCTGCAATGAAATCCATGTTGACAACAAAATCTCGGGCAAGTGCCTTTTGATATGCGGAGAGAATATCTTTATTCTTTTGTTTGCGACCTATTCTTTTTAAAGTTGCCTCACAAAAGGTCTGTGGATTGATAGAAATTCGAGTAACACCATGATTTTTGAGTATATCAAGTTTTTCATCTGTTATAGTATCCGCTCTTCCACATTCAACTGTAAATTCGCTTGGTAAAAAGTTGACCTCATTTAAAAGCCTATCTAACTGTCTTGCTGTCAAGACCGATGGAGTTCCGCCACCTATATAAATTGAACGTACAACATATGCTTTTCTTTTTATGATATTCTTAACTGCATTTATCTCTTTTATCACGGCATCAATGTAGATGTCAACTTTGTCCTTAACCCTGCTTAATTCGCTTGAGATAAACGAGCAGTAGACACATCTTGTCGGACAAATAGGTATATTTATGTATAAATCTACAAGATTATCATTTCGAATAATACACTTTTGATTTCGTAGTATGCTTGCCACAAGTTCGGCTTTCTTATGAGATACATAATAGTCTCTTTCAAGTATTTCGGCGACTAGATAGTCTTTCATTTCGCCGTAGTCAATTAGGTCTCTAGCAAGTTTAGTAGGTCTTACCCCTGTCAGCGACCCCCATGGCAAAGTCTTGTTAAGATTTTCAGATAATATCTTATAAAGTTGATTTTTAACCATTCTTTTTCTCAAAGACTTCTTTCTCAAATCAGACAGACTATTATCCATGTCATATGTAAAAGAATATGACTTTTCTTGCCCATCCTTTATATACCTAAATTCATTTGTAATCTTGTTTTTCTCATCAATCTCTGTATGCTTAACTATTATGTCACTTACTTCAAAAAGATTAAATAAATCGTTTAGTTCTAGTTGCAATTCCTCTTTATTTGACTCTACCATCGCTCGCTCCTATAGACTTCAGTAACATTTTTAAGATTTCTTATAGACTTTATTGCACTGTCAAGTTCCGCTTTATTCTTAACCTCTATTCGTAGAGTACAAACAAAACTATCGCCAACATCTTTGGCATCGAAGCCTTTAATATTGATTTTAAGTGATGTTATAAGATTGGTAAGCCTGCCTATGTTATTATCTGACTTGGTTGCTATGACTTTAATAGTAGCCGAGAAAGTTGCACCTTCTTTTACCTGCCACTGTGCATCAATCAAACGTTCTCTTTCAAGATATTTGAGATTTTGACAATTCTTTTGGTGAATAGTGACACCTCTTCCACGTGATATGTAGCCTATAATATCATCCCCCTCAATTGGATTGCAACACCCAGCAAATCTAACAAGCATACCGCTATCTCCATCTACAAGCACACCATCCTTATTTCTCTTTAGATGCACTACTGTATCGACCTTTGGAAGTACAATATTATCATTATTATAAAGGTTTGCATATCGGCTTGCAACCTGCCCTGCCGTCATTGAACCAGAGCCTATAGCAGCATAAAGTTCATCAAGGCTATCCATATTATATCGTTTTAAAATCTCGCTGTTATATTTTTCAGTCATTAATTGTGTTACAGTAAAACCTTTGTCCTGCATTGCTTGATAAAGCATGGCTTTGCCAAGTCTTATATTGTCGTCCTTGAGTTCGGTCTTGAAGAATGCCTTTATTTTTGCTCGGGCCCCGCTCGTTTTAACATACTTGAGCCAATCTCGAGATGGACCTTTTGAGTGTGATGAGGTAAGAATTTCTATAATATCACCATTACACAATGTTGTCGTAATAGGCTTTATCGCCCCGTTGATTTTTGCTCCAACACAACTGTTCCCTATATCAGTATGAATAGCATATGCGAAATCTATAGCCGTTGCACCTGCCGGGAATTCTATAACTCTTCCTTTTGGTGTTTGGACTATTATTACTCCGTCATATAGGTCGCTTTTTAATGTCTCAATGAATTCCTCATTTGACATACTCTTTGCATTTTCAATTGTTTGCCTAAACCATGTTAGACGATTGTCAAAATCGCTCTTCTTATCCTTTTTCTCTTTGTATAACCAGTGAGCACAGACTCCGCCAAACTCCGACTCTCTATGCATCTCTTTTGTCCTTATCTGCACTTCAAGCGGATGCTGATTTTCGACTATAATTGTGGTATGCAATGATTTATAGCCGTTTGGTTTTGGGCTTGCTATATAGTCTTTAACTCGTCCTGCCATTGGCTTATAGATAGAATGAATTCGACCAAGAACCGAATAGCACTCTTCCACTGTGTCAACAATGACTCGCATAGCCAAAATATCATATATTTGGTCAAGTGTGACTCTCTTGTTATGAAGTTTGTTAAAAATAGAGGAAATATGCTTTATTCTGCACACTATCTCTCCATTAATCTTTAGGTCATCTAAGATTTTTTGTATTCTCTCTTTTGTAATGGCAAGTTGTTTTTCATTTTCTTCTCGGTGGCTTTCAATAGTCATCTTTAGTCGTCTATATTCATCAGGATGCTCAAGTCTTATGACATTGTCATATAAATTTTGTTTTAACTTGTCAAGCCCTAGTCTCTCAGCAAGTGGTACATGGATATCTTTTACCTGCTTTACAAATCGCCACTGGCTATCGTCAAGTGGTAGATTTAAAATTGATATATCATAGTAGATACCACCTAGTTTAATTATAACTACACGCATATCATTTGACATAACAAGAAACATCCGTCTTATGTCCTCTATCTCTTCGCTAAGAGTGAGTTGATTGATATCTTGTATAGTCTTGTAGTCCTCTACCATTTTTTGTTCTTCTTGGTTTAAAGACTTTTCTAACTCTTCACCTTCTTTAGGATAGATTTTGTAAAGTTGATACACTAAAAATGCCACCAAAGAATCATTATCAAGTCTAGTGTCTATAATAAGGTTTGTAATAGCATTGATTCTATCAAGATTGAGGTCGAAACTTAAGACCTTTTCTACAATCTTTTTTCCTTTGTCACTTAATTTAAAATTTCTGTCAATCTTTTCTTGCAACTCTTTAAGAGCCGTGCTTTCTGACATTTTCATTCTCTCCTTTAAAAGTGTTTTTAATAAGTAATAGATTATTATATATATTTGATTGTAATAAATCACGCTTTACCTGTTTGTTAATTTTGATTTTTGTTTGCTTGTCACAGGCAAGTTCTATAATTTTAAGTTCATTAAAGACGAGTAAGGCACTGTAGAAGGTGTTAAACGAAACTTTCTCGTTTAAGTCGCACTTGTCATAGAGTTCAAAAACATTGTATATTTCTTTATTAGTTTTGCCCGATATCAACTTATATATTAAGCCGAAAGTCTGCCTTGATAAATCTATACCTGCAAACTTGCGAGGATTACCTATGTCCTCTATAGGTACATAGATTTCGGCATCAGTTATCTTATTGAGTGCTGATATAAAGTTTTTGTCAATGACTGGTGATAGGAAGACAATTTTATTAAAGTTCTTTGCCCATGATAGCCCTTTAGGAGAAAGTAAAAGCGAATTGTAACCTATTTCTCTATCCTCATATATGCCAAACTGATAGATGCCTTGAGTATTATAGTTCTTTGTAAATTCGACATAATCGAAACATGAATATGTCACAAAACAAGTGCCAAACACCGAGGTGGTTGTCCCTCCAACGAATGATAAAAGTTGTTCTTTTGGATAAAGTGTAAATCTTGCATTGCCATCCCCCGAAATGACAAGTTGGTTGAGTTCTATAGAATTTAATTTTTTGTATGCATCCTCCATGATAAAACTTCCGCCATCAAATTCATCTACCACTCCTTTGGCAGAATGAGGCTGAAACTCAAAAATAAAGGATTTCTTTCTAGAAAACTTAATTTTAACTAAGTTATCTACAAAATTAAAATAAACTAAATTCAACGAGCCTATCTTTATGTTTGCGTGCTGAGGATACTTCTTCATAGGCTGAAGGTCTATATCTTGCGAGGTTATTTTAAATTTTGGTCTTGGATTGTCGCATCCGTAAGGTTCCAAAAGGTCAAGTTCTTTGATAAATTCAGGTGTTATTTCTTCGTCAGTGATATCTTGGTCATAATACTTGATTGGAATAAAGACCTCATCATTAAAGTTGTTCAGTGCAAACGAATTAATCTTGTTTGTGAAAATTTCGTAATTATTTCGCTTTAATGTCAATCCAGCAGCCATCGAATGCCCACCAAATGTCTCTAATATGTCCTTTAATGATGATAAAAGTTCGTGTATATTGATATCTGTTATGCTTCGACCTGAGCCACAAAGAAGGTCACCCTCTTGTGCAAATAAAAATGTCGGTTTATGATATTTCTCTACGAGCCTTGAGCAGACTATACCAAGCACACCTTTATCCCATGCCTTTGATGCTAGGGTTATCACCCTCTGATTTCTCATATCTACCTTGGCGAGTGCCTTTTCACAGTCCTCATAAATCTTATTGCACAACTCTTGCCTTTTTGTGTTGTGTTGTTTGATTTTCTCTAGGTCTTTCTTTATTTTAACAGGGTCAGTTTCAAAATATATCTTTAATGAGTCACTTGCATCACCCATGCGACCTGATGCATTAAGTTTTGGACCTATCTTAAATGAAATATCGGTTGCATTTGGTTTAGTAAGCCCAATGTCATACTCTTTAAACATCATTTTAAGCCCATTAGGAAGATATTTATCGCATAGTTTAAGCCCTTTTGTAACAATAGTTCTATTCTCTCCAAGTAGTGGCACAATGTCCACAATAGTCGCTATAGCGGTCTCTGGCAAAAATTGTTCGGCTTCTCTTTCGCCTAAGAGGGCTTGAGCAAATTTAAATGCAACACCCGTTCCACAAAGTTCCCTAAAAGGATAATCTTGGTCTGGCAATTTTGCATTGACAACAATTGTATCTGGCAAAATCTCGGGTATTTCGTGATGGTCAGTAACGACGATTTCTATACCTTTATTTTTCGCATACTCGACTTCTTTATAGCATGAGATACCGCAGTCTACAGTTATAATTAAATTGGGTGCAAAAGACTCTGCTATCTTATCGATAACCTGATTTGTTAGCCCATAGCCATCAATAAACCTGTTAGGCAGATAATAATCTGCTTTAATTCCAAATATTTTTAGTGCTTTAAGCATTATAGATGTCGCACTGACACCATCTACATCGTAATCGCCAAAGATAAGCACTTTGTCCCTGAGTTCTTTAGCAAGTTTAACTCTATCAACAAGTTTTTTCATTCCCTTCAACAGATAAGGGTCATTTAACTTTTTAGGATTTAAAAATTCTTCTATATCTTCACTTGTGTTCAATCCTCTCGATAGTAAAAGTTCTGTAACTTTTTCAGATAAATTAAATTCTTGAGCAAAATGCTTTACTTTATCGGCGTCTTTGTTAAAAAATTTTTTAAAAATCATTTTACGCCTCTAACTTTATGATTATATTATATTTTATTTATGTAAATATAGCAAGCAAAATTTTAAAATTATTTTTCTTTATCAAAATTTATAAAGTTAGAGCCTTGATTGAATATTTTGTGAGCAAAGAAGCCAATTCCATTGGTTAAAAATAAAAGGCTTCCATATTTATGGAAAGCCTAAGTAAATGATAGTTTGTATTCTTGTCTTATGTAACCTTATTTTAACTTATATATTAGCCTATGGCAATGTTCGCAGGTTAAAATTCCTTCATCTTCCAATTTGGAGATATTCGCATATGGCAATTCAAACTGGCATCCACCACAAGAATTCCCAGCAAGTGGAACAACCACAGGAAATATATTCTCCTTTCGTCTCTTTTGATATGCTTCAATAATTTTAGGGTCTATGCTTTTTGCGAGAGTTTGAAGTTTGCTTGATATCTCTTTTTGGTTTTCTTCTACAGCCTTTACATCATCTTCGTATGCACTTTTGCTCTTGGCATATTCTTCTTTGCAGTTGTTAAATATTTTTATTGTTTTATTAAAATCAGATAAAACTGAATTGACGTTTTCAGCAAGAGATGAGAGGTTACGTTCAAGTATTGCAAGGTTTTGAGCGAGTTTATCTTTTAGCATGGCGAGTTTATCTATTTCGTCCTTTGACAAAGTTTCAAGATTTTTGGAAGAGAACTCATCCATCTTATCTTGTTGAATTTTAAACTGTTTTTTCACCTTTTCAATTTCATTTAAGAGTGAACCTGCTTTCTCTTCAAGTTTAAAAGACCTATTCTGTGCCTCTTTCATGTTGCTATGCATCTTGCTTGCATTCTTTTTGTTTGCATTATCTTTAAGTTGTCTTTCTATTTTTACGAGTTGACTATCAAGTTTTTGGTATTCTAAAATTTTGTTTAAATCCATTCTTTTCTCCTTTTACTAATTTATGAAGTCAAGCAATTTTTTACTACGATTTGGATGCTTTAATTTGCGTAGTGCTTTTGCCTCTATTTGACGAATACGTTCTCTTGTTACACTGAATTCTTTACCTACTTCTTCCAGTGTTTTAGCTTTGCCATCAATGAGTCCATATCTTTCTCTAATTACCTGTTGTTCTCGAGGTGTTAAGGTGTCGATAACGGCAAGAAGTTGCTCATGTAATAGTTTTTGTGATGCAACTTCCATAGGACTTTTTGCACTTTCGTCTTCTATGAAGTCACTCATCTTGCTGTCCTCTTCTTCTCCAATAGGTGTTTCAAGAGAAACTGGATCCAATGCAGATTTTTGAATTTCTACAACTTTATTTTCGCTGATGCCCATCTCTTGTGCAATTTCTTCAAGGGTTGGATCTCTTGATAATTTTTGAGTTAAAAGACGTACAGTCCTTCCATACCGATTGATTGTCTCCACCATGTGAACAGGAAGTCTTATCGTTCTTGATTGGTCAGCAATTGCTCTTGTGATAGCCTGTTTTATCCACCATGTCGCATAGGTTGAAAACCTAAAGCCTTTTGTATAATCAAATTTTTCAACTGCCCTTAAAAGTCCCATATTACCTTCTTGAATAAGGTCAAGGAAGGATAGTGAATTTGTGTTTGCCCAACGTTTTGCTATTGAAACAACCAGCCTAAGGTTTGACTGACAAAGTTTAGATTTTGCTTCTTCATCACCCTGTAATATACGTTTAGCAAGTTCTATCTCCTCTTCTGGTGAAAGAAGAGGCACTTTGCCAATATCTTTCAAGTACATTTTTACTGGGTCATCCCCAGACACAAATCCAGTGACACCTAAATCCAATGGCTCTGAGTCTTCTGCATCTGTATCAGTCTTTAAAATTCTTATTTTGTTATTTTCAAGTTTCTTTATAAACTTTTGAATTTCCTGTGCGGACAAATCAAATTTCAATAATCTAAAATAGACGTCCTCTTCGTTGATAGACCCCTTCTTTGTCGCAACATCAAAAATTCTTTTCATCTCCATTTCAAGTTTTGCGTTATCTGACATAAAATTCCTCCAAATTTTTCTCTCGTAATGCTTTTGCAACTTCACTAAGTTGTTTCATAACTTCCATACGTTCTTCACTGCTAGTGCAGTTTTTATATTTTTCAGTTAGTTCATTTTGCTTCTGCTCTAATATAACTTTGGCAAGCGACCATAAACATTCTTCAAAATATCGTTTGTCTGTGCCTTCAAATTCATTAAAGTCAATGTTTAAACATTCCTTTAAGATTGGCATTGAGTCAACATCAAAATAATCAAAATATGATGATATCGGCAATCCTTCTTGGGCTTTTTTGATTACCTCACTATACCGAGGTAGCAGTTTTGAATAATCTATCTTATTATTTACAAAATCTTTTTTATATATAAGCGAACTTAATATAAACTTTATAGCTCTAATATTGCCATTTTCTCTTGAAATTAAAACATTATCAGTTATTTTATTATCACTTTTTTTAGGTGTTTGTTTGCCATTTATTTTATCAAGGTCTCGCCGTAAAACATCTATTGGTATGCCAGTAATTGAACGTAGTTTATCAAGATACGGTTCCTCTTCACTATCTGAGCCAAGTTTTGCAATATGCCTCAAGGCACTAAGTGCAAATTTGCCTTTTTCATCGGGCTTGTCTAAGTTATAATTTTTAAGTTCATAGTTTATTAAATAGTCTGTGATTGGCAGTGCATTGTTTATAAGGTTTTGCAAATATTCCTTTCCATATTCCTTTAAAACTTCATCAGGGTCATGCTTGTCCGGCAATGTCACGATGGTTACATTAAATCCCTCATCCTTCAATATATCAATACTTCTAAGTGTTGCCTTTATTCCAGCACCATCGCCATCAAAACATAGCACTACATTGTTTGAAAGTTTTTTAAGTTCGTGTGCGTTTTCTTTGGTTAATGCCGTACCCATGCAAGCAACTGTCGATTTAAAACCTGCCCTGTGCATCGCAATGACGTCTATCTGCCCCTCTACAATGATTATCTTATCAAGTCCGCCTCTTTGCTTAAGGGCTTTGACAAGGTTTATGGCAAATACTACCCGTCCTTTTTGAAAAACCAATGTTTCTGCAGTATTCTTATACTTTGCAAAATCTGACTGACCAAGCACCCTCGCACTAAACCCAATACATTCATTAAATGAGTTGAAAATTGGAAATACCAACCGCTCAGCCATAACATCATAATAGTGGTCATTTTTGCATTGAGCCACTCCTGCATCCACCATTTCTTGATATGTAAAACCCTGTTTTTTTAAATAGTCAATAAGTTCGGTCCAGTTGATTGAATAGCCTAGTTTAAAATCGTCAAGTTCTTTCTTCGTAAACTGCCGTGTTTTTATGTAATCTTGTGCAGGCTTTGCGATAGGCAAATATAAGTTTTCTTGGTAATGCTTGTAGGTTGCATCAAGGAGTTTTAACATTCGCTCCTTCGCTTTTTTCTTTTCTATAATTTCCTTTTCGCCTGTAAATTCTGGGACTTCCATACCAGCATTTTTTGCAAGTATTTTTACAGCCTCGGCAAAATCGCATGATTCATACTTCATTACAAAAGAGATAACATCTCCCGACTCTTTACAGCCAAAACAATAATAAAAGCCTTCATCTTCACTCACCGAAAAAGAGGCTGTCTTTTCATTATGAAAAGGACAACAAGCCCAATATCGGCTTCCCTTTTTCTCTAGATGAACATATCTACCTATAATTGAAACAATGTTATTCCTCTGCTTTAACTGATAAAGCCAGTCAGCAGAATAGCCCTTATTTTGCAACTAACAAACTCCTAAATATGCCTTTTAGTCTTATTATACTACAAACTTCTTAAAATTCCTTTTAAAAAATCAAAAATTATTTATTTTATTATAACTTTTCTACAAAATAATAGCAATGATTGTTTAAAATTAGAACTTTTCTTGCATATTTACTTCTCAAATCGAGCATTTTAGGTAAAAAACAAGTTAGATAAGACTGCCTTGAAGGTAAACGTCAGGTATTTCACCAACTATTATATTTTCGCACAGCAAAACCTCTAATTCTGTTTGAAAATTTTCTGTCATGCCAGGCAGCACCATACCGATATTAGAATTCACAACAAAATAAAGTCTATGAATTGTTTGATTTATCCCTGCCCCGTTAAAAGTAGAATCAACCTTTGTTGATACCGTCCCTATTGGCACAAGTTTTATTGACACATTAGGACCAAGCCCAAACAAAAAAGGAATTCCTGTAAATGTACCGAGTGTTATATCAATCCCTTCTTCTCCAAGTGTATTAAATTCGTCTTGAACCCGTTTTGTTATCTCTCTAATTATTATATTAACTTTTACAGTATCAACCTCTATAAGTTTTACTTGATTTTCACCTGAATAAGTTATAGTAACTAAATCACTATAAGAAATATTATCCTCTTCCATCACGTCACCTACAACATTACTTATAGTACTTGTGGCGATTGAACGTACCTTCTCTTGACTTAACCCAACAATTATAGGACAAACCACTTTAAAATAATAAACTAAGCATAATACAATTAAGATTAGAATAATACATAAAAAAATCCTAAACTTCGTCTTACAGGACATCTTCTTTTTCTTCTTTTTTGTCACAACATAGTCTATCATACATTATTTATATGATAAAAACTAAAAAAGATTGACAACTTTTTGTCAATCTTAAAATAACTACTATGCATGGCATAATAACCATATCTAGTATTATATATTACAAACATAATACAATATATTGTAGTATGTCATGTATAATACTGGCTAATTTTTTGTTTTAGATTTGAATATCAAACTAAATACGAATGCAAAAAATATTGCTGCCGCTATTCCACCCGCAGTGGCCTCTACCCCTCCAGTGAAGGCACCTAATAGTCCTTTTGCTTTAACGGCAGATATTGCACCTTTTGCAAGTGAGGCACCAAAACCAATAATCGGTACATTTATCCCCGCCTTTGCAAATTCAGAAATCGGGTCAAAGATACCAAATGCTTGAAGAAGAACCCCTATCAACACAAAGGTCACAAGTATTCTTGCTGACGTAATATTGGTATAGATTATCAATACTTGACCAAGCATACAGATAAACCCACCGATTAAAAACACCCATAAATAATACATACCCTCTCTCCTATTTATTTTTATTATAAATTTTTGTTTTTAAATAGCAACTCATGTTTTAGCCATGATATTTTCAATAAGATTAAAATTTTGCGAGATATTACTTTATATTTCTAATAACAAGTATAAGAATGATAAATTAAAAAATTAATTATTTGTATGTTGCTGATTTTTCTTGCTAATTGAAGTCCTTGTAGTCTTCTTGGACTGATTGTTTTTCACATTCCTATTTGAAGTAGTCGAAGTTTTTATATCCTTTACACTATCATCACATTCAAGGACTATTGCATGGCACACCCCTGGAATAGTCTCGCCTTGCTGAGAGGCTGTGGTTGACATCAATGCGCCTGTCGGCATAAATAAAACCCTTTTATATTCTCCAGTTCTAAGTTTCTTTATAATGTACGAATTAAGAATAGTAGCACTGCATCCACAACCGCTACCGCCAGACAACGTATTTTGATTTCTTGTATAGTACATTTGTCCGCAATCATTGTAATTAAGCCCAAGTTTTATCCCTTGGTCTTCCATTAAATCAATCAGTATTTCACTGCCAAGTTTGCCAAGGTCGCCTGTTACTATCAAATCATAATCATCAGGTGTGGTCTTTGTATCACGAAAATGAGCCAGCATTGTATCCATTGCAGCCGGTGCCATGGCTGCACCCATATCGTTGACGTCATTGACTCCATAGTCTATCACCTTGCCAAATGTCGCCATGGTTATTCTTGGACCCTTGCCTTTGCTGGATATTACACAAGCACCCGCTCCCGTAACAGTCCACTGTGATGTGGGTGGTCTTTGATTGCCAAGTTCTAGTGGAAAACGAAATTGACGTTCTGCTGTAGAAAAATGAGAACCAGTCGAACATACAATTGTATCAAATTCTTTGCCGTCTATTATTGAACTCGCTATCGCCATACTCTCAGCCATTGTCGAACAAGCACCAAAAAGTCCTAGGAAAGCAAAATCAAAATCTCTTGCCGCATAAGATGAGGATATTATTTGATTAAGTAGGTCTCCTGCCAAAAGTAAATTCACATCACTTGCTTTAATCTTCGCATCCTCTATTGCACCCACAATCGCTGTTTTCAGCATCTTCATCTCAGCCTTTTCGTATGATTTTTCACCAAAACTATCATCCTTCATAACATAGTTGAAATATGGCCCAAAATTTCCTTTACCTTCTTTTGGACCTACTATTGAATAACTCCCAATAATTACTGGCTTATTTTTAAATATAACCGTTTGGTTTGTATACATTTTTCACCTTTTACCTTAATTATCAAATATTTTAATAAAATTTGTTGATTTTCCAACATTTTATATAAATAGATATATAATACCTACAATAAAACTTGCAACAACTCCGCTAACAATGACTGGTCCTGCAATTGTAAACATCTTTACACATATCCCGTAAATTATACCCTCGTGTTTAAATTCTAGAGCCGCTGAAGTTATTGAATTTGAAAAACCTGTAATCGGAACTATTGAACCACCACCTGCAAACCTACCTATTTTATCATAAACTCCTATGCCTGTTAAAAATGAGGCAATAAAAATTAAAACAATTAAAGTAAATGCCCATGCATTTTGCTCTGCCATATTCGGAAACCACAGCAAAATTAAATCATTAATGCCCTGTCCTAAGCAACATATTATGCCACCAACCAAAAAGGAATTAAATAAACTTGGCCATGCTTTGGTCTTTGGCAATTTCGCCTGTACGTAACGATTGTATGCCTCGTTTCGTTTCTTTATATCCATATTCTTGTCCATATTTTACTCCTAAAATTTTATTGACAAATTAATAAAATATTAAACATTTTATTTGTATAAAAAATAAAAAACTACACAAACTAATTTAGCCAAAGGAGGTTAGATATGAAAAAGGTTATTTTATCATCACTACTTTTACTACCTCTCGCAATGACTGGTTGTACCTCAAGTAGTGATGCCACTATCAAAAATTTAAATGCACAGTTGGATGATGTGCAAAGTTCAGTATCAACAAGTGGAAATTATATAGGAGAGAGTTCTAATTATTACAGTGATACCCCTTCAAACTCAAACTTTTTAAGGGATAGAGCATTTAACGACCAAATGGAAGAACAATACCTTAAAAATCAAATTTTATCAATGTCGAGTTACTTAAAAAATAATCAAAACAAAAAATATAAGCTTAATAGTCAAGATGTCCAAGCCCTTAGAACTTTAACAAATGACATGAAAACTTATACTACATACTTAAACAAATCTGAAGACGATATGAAAAATTATATCAAAAAAATCAATAAAACAAAAACCAAAGAAAGCAACATCTCTTCAAGCAACTTTCAAGCACTTTATAACACTATGAATGCACGAAAAGCATATCTTAACAACTTACTAAACACAATGAATGAAGTAACTCAAATTTTACAAGACAACAATGCTCTTGTATCCCCTCAAAATACAAATCAATTAAACAATTTTTACAATAATTACTATAATCCAAATCAAAATTATGATAGTCAAAATATAACAAATCTATATAACAATTACAATGACAGACAATATCCTGAAAGTACCACTCAAAGTGATACCGAATACGAAAGCAACAATTCAAAACAAGAATCTAAAGGCTTTACAAAAAATATAGATACCTATCAAAATAGAGGGACTGCTAATAATACTAATAATAGTAGCAATAATACACCACGTTTTAATAACAACTATAATAACAATTATAACAATGGCTACAATAATGGCCAATATCCGAACAACTATTATGGACCTTATCAAAATGGATACTATCAAAACTATAGGATTCCTTATTACAACAATGGATATGGCTACGGATACGGACCTTATAACAGAGCAAACAATCAATTCAACCCTAACCGAAACACTGATACATACTATCCGTTAAATAGAAATATAGATACATATAGATATAGCCCAAATCAATATGCAAATGGAGTCATGAGTGCTGGGAATATGATTAGCAAAGAGGAAAATTCAAATCAAGGCAATGACGAAGAGGTTAAAAATAAATTAAACAATGATAATAGTATAATAACAAAGGATACAACTCAATCAAACAAGACAAAAGTTAAAAAAGACGATAACAATATAGTCGACACTGAAAACTTCATTAAAGATAATAACAACAAACAAACCGTAGAAAATATTTCTAACAAAAAAGGTAAAATAAATATTGAAAATACCGAAAAAGACTCTAGTAAGACTAAAATGCATAAGGAGCAATCTAAATTTTCTAACAATACACTGCCTAAACAAAAAGTTGAAAAGCAAGATGAGGACAACCAACTAAAAAGCATGATTACCAGTTCTACTGACACAAGGTCAAAAGAGCAAAAGTTGAAAGACAAAATAGGTATTATGCAACATTCATAAAGCCAAAAGAGATAAGGTCATCTTATCTCTTTTTCTATATATAGTATTATGTCTTGCATACAAAATACTATATATTGGATATAAAAGTTAAGAGGTAAGTTTCTTTTTAAGATTGTCCAATATTTTATTCTCTAATCTAGAAACCTGTACCTGTGAAATTTTCAGTTCCTTTGCTATCTCGCTTTGAGTTTTATCGTAAAAATATCTAAGGAGTATTATCTTTCGGTCTCGTTTATCAAGTTTTTTAACCACTTCTTTTAGTGCGATGTCATCAAGCATTTTCTCGTTATAATCTTCCCCCGCCTCTATCCTATCTACAATACTTGAGGAGTCGTCATCATCGTCTAGTGGTGTATAAATTGATAGTGGCATTTTTGCTGAGTCCATTGCCATGACAACGTCCTGTTCTTCTACTTTGAAATGTTTTGCTATTTCTTCGATTGTAGGTTTACGTTGCTCTTTTTGAATAAAAGTTTCAACATATTTATTAATCTGAAGATTTAATGATTTTAAGGCACGTGAGACTTTTATTGCCCCATCATCTCTCATAAACCGTTTTATCTCGCCTATCACCATTGGAACAACATATGTCGAAAACTTGACTCCAAATTCGGGCTTAAAATTCTTAATTGCCTTTAAAAAACCTATACAGCCTATTTGATATAGGTCATCATATTCAACTCCCTTATCTTTAAAACGTTTTATAACACTTTTGATTAATGGCGAATTTTCTTCTATCAGTTTTGTCTTTGCTTCTTGACTGCCTTCCTGTGCATCTTTTACTAACTGTAAAACTTGCTCATTATCAAGAAGCATTACTCACCTGCATTACACTTGAACCAATTTGTTTATACATTGTCACGACTAAACCTTTATCGCCATTTTTCTCGACTTCCACTTTATCCATAAAACTTTCCATAACGGAAAAGCCCATACCACTCCTCTCCTCACTTGGTTTTGTAGTAAAAAAAGGTTCTCGGGCTTTCTCAATGTCTTTTATGCCTATTCCTTGGTCCTTTACTACTATCTTTATTGTGTCTCCTAAGATTTCGCAACGCATAGTTATTATGCCATTGTGCTTTGGATAAGCATGGACTACACAATTAGTCACCGCCTCAGATACCGCCGTTTTTATATCTCCTATTTCATCAATTGATGGATTTAACTGCACACAAAATCCCGCTACACATAATCGAGCAAAACTTTCATTAATTGATATCGCTTTAAAAGTGACTTCCATAAAATTTGTCGTTGTCATAATTATCTCCTTTTTATTATGTTTTAAAACTCTTTGAGTTATATCATTTATACAATTTTGGGCATGATTTCATATAACCCAGTCATCTTAAATATTTTTTCTGCATGTTTAGATGGATTACAAATAAAAATTGGTATTTGACGCGACTTCATCTTTTTATACCTGCCTATCAACACCCCTATCCCGGTGCTGTCCATAAATTCAAGTTCTGATAGGTCTATTATGATTTGATTAAATCCAGTCTCAGAAAAAAGTTTGTCGAGTGTTAGCCTTGCATGAGTTGCTGTATGTTCATCAAGTTCACCACATAGAAGAACATAGAGTGTCTTATTGTATATCTTGCTCTTTATATGCATCTTTCTCCCTCCAATGCCTAAAATATAACACATCTAAAAATGCAAAAATAAGGCACTTTTGACGAAAAAATACCTTTTAATGGTTGTTTTGTAGAAAAGAAAAGTCATGACACCACAAAACAAAAATCTATTACTTTTTGGTGAACTTGATAATATAAACTATGTGATGTTAAAATTTTATTTGCATAAAATTTTATAAATTCTAGCGAATTTGTGTGTTTTACACACTCATCT
>CAJFOL010000045.1 GCA_904397185.1 uncultured Clostridia bacterium | reverse complement strand
TATCCGCTCAAGTAATCATTGTCAAGTTCTGTAATTCCGCTCTGACAAATCTAGGGGTTTGACGACCAACCAAATGTTGGACTACTATCCGTTTGAGTGAGTTTTAGGGTTATGCTTTGCTTCCGCTCACATTTTTCAATAAAAACCTTATTTTTTCCATACGAACAGACACCGGTAATTTCTTTAACGCAAGATGTCACGATTACTATTGCAGAAATAGTTTCTTAATTGATTAACGACTATGATTTAACATAAAAAGCCGATTCTTTGAAAACAATTTTTAAAGGATCTATTTACTAATAAAAATCTTCCAAATGTCGTCAAATTTGCTGGACAAATGACAAAATTAATTGTATAATATGAATAGTTAAGGAGTTTAAAATGACTTTAAAGGCAAAATTGATATCAAGCATAGTCGCTTTTATATTGGTTGCAAGTCTTATGGTTGTAAGTATTTTTGCAAGTCCAACAATTACTATGCAGATAGGCGGTAATGTTAGTTTCACTGCAACGTCCGTTCATGCGACAATTACGGGCAGTATCGCAGGTTCTACTCAATATCCAACTGAAACAGCCCTTACTCAGATTGACATAGATTATACTGACACGACTGAAAATATTACCATGCCAGATGATTGGTCTAATATGGGCTTAACATTTGATGAAAATGGAACAGATATTGTGGTTGAGATAACAATCACAAATTTAGCAAGTGACAGAGGAATAGAGATTGTACTTACCGACAAGTCGTCAACTACTAATTATACAATTACCAAATCAGCAAGTACTGGAGCAGGAATTACAGGCACAACTGATACTCGTTCTATTGGTAGCAGAGGAGTTATAACATATACATTTACCTTACATGTTGAATCACGTAACAACCCAGCAAGTGGACAATTTACAATCGGTATGCGACTTAATAATACTACATTACCAACAACATAACGATAAGATTTAAGTAAATATTTTTGAGATTTTTATTATCATACAAGATGTATAAAATAATCAAATATCAAAAAAATATTGAAAATCAAAAATCATTCAATAAAATCAAAAAAAGGTAGACAGATTTGTCTACCTTCTATTTTTCTAGGGCCGAGAACTTGGTTCGATATGATTTCACCAACTGCCTTGCAGAATTTAAACTCCACCAAAGCTACCTTATGGCACACCAAGGTGTCTCCTTAATGATGCTGCCGTCAGGCTCTGACATGGTTCAGAGATTTTGATTGCATAAGACCTTGATTTCATCGCCTAAATTTTGCACACATATTTGACAAGACCAAACCTCGCACAAGTGTTCAATCCCACTATAGCGGATTGTGGGTTACAGCGCACCGCTAACTCGCCATCTATCTCGGCTTAATTATTGTAGCATAAATGAGACAAAATTGCAATAAAAAAGAAGAAGATTTATTTACAATTACGAAGAACAATAAGAAAATTGGTGAAAGAAGAGTTAAAATAATGATTTAATTATATAAAATCTTGTTTTTTAAAGAAAATTTTATAAAAAAAAGAAGAAATTTTACTAATATGATTATGTTTTTTTCGTGATTTATGCTATCATTATTAAATAATGGAGATATGATGGAAGAAAAATTTAAAAACAGCAATGCAAAACGATTTTTGGATGCTTACAACGATATTGACTATGCACTAAAGACGAGATATGGTATGAATAGGGCGATGGGCTTTTCAGATTTGATACGAAAGACGGTGTCACTAAATTATATTGTCAGACGTTATGAAGACGATTTGATTGACTATGGAAGACTTCGAAATGCAATTATTCATAACAACAATGAGGAGTATATTATTGCCGAACCACATGATGCGGTAGTTGAAAATATTGAGCATATTCGCAAACTTTTGACCACACCGCCGAAAGTACTTGACTCTGTTGGGCGAAAGGATGTTGTTATCACAAGTGCTGGCAAGAGTATGAGAGAAGTTATCACTTTAATGGCAAGTTCAAATTTTTCTAATATACCAGTGTACAATGGAAATGATCTTATCGGGGTTGCAAACGGGCAAAAGATTTTAAACTCAATGGGACAGTATCTTATTGCTGGAGGGAAATGTTCGACATTTCTTGATAATGTTCAGATAGAAGATATGCTTTCCACTCTTCAAAACAGTAATTATTATGTTGTAAAACGTGCAGACTGCACAATTGAAGATGCGCTCAATGAGTTTGAGCATAATCATAAACTACTCGCCATTCTTTTCACAAAGCATGGGCAGAACAACGAACTTCCGCTTGGGATTATGACGGGTGCAAACGTGGTAGAAGCCCAAAAAATCCTTGAGCAGTACTGATAAATTGTGAAAAAACTAAAAAATACTTGACAAATATTGGTGAAGTGATTAAAATAAATTTTGTATAAAAGAATAAAGACGTTGATGAAAGACAAGATTTTTCTGTTAGGTTCGTCAAAGAGAGTTGTCGGCTGGTGTAAGACAATGCGAAGATAGAAAAGTTATCACTTTCGGAGTTGCAATTTTGAAAGAGAGTTTTTCTTGTGTAGAAGTTGCCGGGTAGTCCCGTTATAGGCGAGGTGAGTGTTTGCTCATAACGAGGTTGACAAGTGGTTAAATAAAGCCGTACTAGGTTCTTGTGCCTTAGTACGGCTTTTTGCGACCAAACTTAGTTTGGATCACTGTTCGCTCAAGTGAGTTGTGTGTTTAGGCTTTGCCTCCGCTCTAACAAGTCAAATGTTGCCTGATTGTCCGCTCGGCTAGGTTGTGGGTATAAACTTATATCTCCGCTCTAACAATCCCAGGGGCTTGGCGACCAAACTCAGTTTGGATCACTGTCCGCTTAGGTTGGTTTCAGGTTTTAACCATGTCTCCGCTCTATTAAAATTGGAGAAAAGAAAGCGAACAATTCACCCACAGAGAGATTTAGGTTTATTCTATTTATTCACTTTCAATATAAATGCTGAGAATTTTTAATGTTATATATGGAGGATAAGTTTTATGTATAAAAAAGTAGAGTCAAAATTAGATTTCGTGAAAAATGAGGACAAAATCTTAAAATTTTGGGAAGAAAATGATATTATTCATAAAGGGCTTGGGCTGAATAAAAACAGTGACAAGTATTTTGTCTTGCATGACGGTCCACCAACTGCAAATGGGAAGCCTCATATTGGGCACGTTCTCACACGTGCAATGAAGGATATTATACCTAGATTTAAGGCAATGAAGGGGTACTATATCTACAGAAAGGCTGGCTGGGATACACACGGACTGCCTGTTGAGGTGGAGGTTGAAAAGAGCCTAGGCTTTAATGGTAAAAAGGATATTGAAAATTACGGCATTGATAAGTTTATCGACCTCTGTAAAAAGTCCGTTTGGCAATACAAATCAATGTGGGAGGACTTGACAAAGAAGATAGGCTACTGGGTAGATATGGACCATCCATATATCACCTATGATAACTCCTATATTGAAAGTGTGTTCTGGGCATTAAAGGAAATGGACAAGAAAGGGCTTATCTATCAAGGGCATAAGGTCGTTCCATACTGCCCACGTTGTGGCACTTCACTATCAAAAGCAGAACTCGAAAATGGCGACAACTACAAAATATTGAAAGAAAATTCGGTTTATGTTAAATTCAAGAGTCTTGACGAAGATAACACCTATTTTCTTGTTTGGACAACCACACCTTGGACACTTCCGTCAAACGTTGCACTTTGTATGAATCCAAACGAAGAATACACCAAAATTACCTGTGACGGCAAAAACTATATCATGCTTGATAGTCTGGTACCGACCTTATTTGAGGAAGGGACATACCAAAAAGTTTATACCAAAAAGGGGAGCGAGTTTGAATTTCACCGCTATGAGCCACTGTTTGATTATGTAAAAGATGAGGTCAAAAAGGGCTATTTTGTAATCACTGATGATTACGTAACCACCGAGGATGGTACTGGTATAGTCCACATAGCACCAGCATTTGGTGAAGACGACTACAAAGCGGGAATAAAATATGGGCTGACATTTGTTCAACTTGTAGGTGAAGACGGTCGCATGAGCGGTAAGACAGATTTTGGTGGAATGTTTGTCAAGGATGCAGACAAACCTATCATTGAAAAACTCAAAAAAGAAGACAAAATGTTCAAGGTTCAACCTATAGAACACTCATACCCACACTGCTGGAGATGTAAAAGTCCGCTATTATACTATGCTCAAGATGCATGGTTTGTAAAGACGACTGCAATTCGCGACCAACTCGTTGCAAACAATCAAAAAATCAATTGGATACCTGATTATATCAAAAATGGTCGAATGGGCAACTTCCTTGCAAACAATATTGATTGGAATATTTCCCGTAATCGTTATTGGGGAACTCCTCTTCCTTTCTGGAAGTGTGAAAATGGTCATATTCACGTGGTAGGCAGTATTGAAGAACTCCGTTCACTTTCTGGTGTAACAGGGGAACTTGACCTTCACAAGCCAACCCTTGATAAGATAACCTTTCCATGCCCAAAATGTGGCAAAATGATGAAACGAACACCAGAGGTTATGGACTGCTGGTTTGACAGCGGTTCAATGCCTTTTGCACAATATCATTATCCGTTTGAGAATAATGAGACTTTTGAAAGGGCATTTTGTGCAGATTATATAAGCGAAGCGATTGACCAGACAAGAGGATGGTTTAACACACTGCTTTCTGTCAATACAGCAGTGTTTGGCAGGGCACCATTTAAAGCCTGCAACGTGCTTGGACTTGTGCTTGATAAAAACGGGCTTAAGATGTCAAAGAGTTTAAAAAATGGTGTAGACCCATGGGATGTGCTTGGAAAATATGGTGCAGATGGTGTAAGATGGTACTTCTTCACAAGTTGCAATCCAGCACAAGGCTTGCCATTTATTGAAGAAAATTTGGTTGACCTTCAAAGAAAATTCATGGGAACACTTTGGAATGTCTACTATTTCTATGTGCTTTATGCTGAAATTGATAAGGTTGACCCAAGCAAGTATGACCTTAAAGACTGCAAACTATCTTTCCTTGATAAGTGGCTTCTTTCTGACTATAATGCCTTGATAAAAATTGTTGACGAGAGCCTAGAAAAATATGATATGCAAACTCCAGCCCGAGCGATATCCGACTTTGTGGATAGGCTTTCAAACTGGTATATTCGTAGGTCTCGTGAAAGATTTTGGGGTAGTGAAGAAAACAATGACAAGAAATCGGCATACAAGACACTTTATGAAGTGCTTGTTTCACTGAGCAAACTTATTGCTCCGTTTGTGCCATTCTTGGCAGAAGAAATTTATCAAAACCTAGTTCGTAGCCTTGACCCAAATGCTCCAGAGAGTGTACATTTTTGTGCTTTCCCTGTGGCAGATGAGAGCATGATTGACTCTCGCCTCAATGAGGGCATGGATAAAGTGCTTGAAATAGTCAACCTTGGTCGTGCCTGCCGTTCGGCGAGTAACGTCAAAAACCGTCAACCACTTGCAAAGGTGATTGTATGCACAAGCAAACAACTTGTCTTAGATGACGAACTCAAAGACCTTATACTTGACGAACTCAACGTAGAGCAAATTGAGATTCTTCACAATGCTGATGAGTACGTTTCTTATGAACTAAAACCGCAACTTCGCACGGTTGGGCCAAAGTATGGCAAACTGCTTGG
>CAJFOL010000044.1 GCA_904397185.1 uncultured Clostridia bacterium | reverse complement strand
TATTTAAGTATAGAAATAAAATCATTGACAAATGAGTTTTGGTGTTGTAAAATATAGTAGGAGAGAAATATGGATAGATTTGTAGAACTTATGGATAAACGTAAGGCCAAAATTTATGGTCATTTTGGCAATCAAATGAAAGATAAATTATTTATACCAAGTGAAAGAGCATGGTATGATAAACACATTTTCCCTATTGATAAGCAGATTATCAGAGAGGGTAATGAGGTGCTAAGGATACTGGGCTTGCATATAAGGTATAAAAGTTTAAGCGAAGTATATGCATCAGACATACTTAAAGACTATTATGATCAGCATAAAGACGATGAAGAAAAAGAATAGGGCGGTAAACTATACCGCCTTTTTTATAAATTAAATATTTATTTATTTACTTTTACAACGAAGAGATAATATATGGTAATAGATTCTCGCAAGTTCTTTTGGAGACTCTTTCATTCCGCTTCGCACCCAGCACATTTCAAGGTTGAAAAGTTCGCCGATAAACATTTCATTTGAGTATTTATGTATGGGGCTTTCTTTCTCGCCTTGATAGAGAGTATAATAGGCTTTATGATAGCACCTATATAGCAGATTATCCAAGTTTTTGTCCAAAAAAAGTTTTATATAACACGAAAATTTTTGAAAATTCTCAAGAGTTGTAATCATGATATTTTTTATGTGAAAGTTTAATGCTCTGCGAGATTTTATTTCTTCAACAGTTTGGACAAATTTGTCAAAAATAAATTTTTCAACAACATTTTCTTTGCTTGTAAAGTTGCGATAAAAACCCATTCGACTCACACCTGCCTTGTTGATTATATCTGTGATAGTTATGTCTTCAAATTCTCTCTTTTTAAGAAGTTCAAATAAAGCCCCAGTTATGCAATCTTTTACAAAGGTCCTTGATTTATTTTCTTTCTGTGGCTGATACATTTTTTCTCCTTTTATCACAGCATAAAGTTTTTGTTGAATAATATTTGCAAATCAAAGATATATTTGATATTATTATGTTACAAGTGTATCATAAAACGAGAGGAATGTAAAGAGTTTTTTTAGGAGAATTATGGAAGAGATTTTAAAAGTTATAGAATTACAGAGAAAGTATTTTGCTTCGGGTAAAATGCGAGATTTTAAAGAGAGAAGAAAGACTTTAAAGAGATTACGTAAAAATATTTTAAGTATGCAAAATGAAATCTATGATGCTCTTTATAAGGACCTTGGCAAGAGCGAATGTGAAAGTTATATGACGGAAGTGGGACTGTCACTTGCGGAGATAAGATACATGCTTCGTCATGGCAAAAGTTACAGCAAAAAACGTAGAGTTATGCTTTCACTTTCGCAGTTTCCATCCAAAGGCTACAAAATGCCTGTGCCATATGGATGCACACTTATTATAAGCCCATGGAATTATCCATTCATGCTATCTATAGAGCCAATAGTGGATGCCGTCACTGCTGGCAATAGTGTTATTTTGAAACCGAGTGAATATTCGCCAAATGTGAGCAAAGTGTTGACTAAATTGATTGGGATGACTTTTGAGCGAGGTCATGTTGACGTGATCAATGGGGGAGTCGAAGAATGTTCATATCTTCTTGACCAAGACTTTGACTATATCTTCTTTACAGGTAGTACACGAGTGGGTAAGATTGTAATGCAAAAGGCATCAGAGCATTTTACACCTGTCACACTGGAACTTGGAGGAAAATGTCCTTGTGTTGTAGATAAAACTGCGAACCTAAAGTTGACTGCAAGACGTATTGTGTTTGGAAAGTTTTTAAATAGTGGGCAAACTTGTGTGGCTCCAGATTATGTTTACTGCCAAGAAGGTATAAAAGATGAATTGATTAAACATATTACAGCCGAAATTGAAAATCAGTACAAGGATTCATTAAATAATGAAGATTATCCAAGAATTGTAAATCTCAAACAATTTAGTGTTATGAAGGGCTTTATTGATAACGGCGAAGTCATTTATGGAGGTAAATGCGACCAAGAAAAACTTAAAATCGAGCCGACACTTTTAGACTCCAACTTTGAAAGTGAAACAATGCAAGATGAGATTTTTGGACCAATTTTGCCTATAGTTACATTCAAAGAGGTTGACGAGGCGATTGGTAATATCAAATCATATCCAAAACCTTTGGCACTATACATTTTTTCGGCTGATAAGAAAATTCAAAAGCGATTTATTGAAGAGTGTGATTTTGGTGGCGGTTGTGTCAATGACACCATAATGCACATAACCGACCCGAAACTAGGCTTTGGGGGGATAAAACAAAGCGGTATGGGTGCATATCATGGAAAAGTAGGATTTGATACATTTACTCATTATAAAAGTTTAACCAAAAAAGGAAAATTTGACTTGCCATTCAGATATCAACCTTTTAATAAATTAAAATATAAAATAATTAAATTATTTTTAAAATAATAAAAAATAAATAAAAATATTTATTAAAAACATGTTAAATAATAAAAAATATTAATAAAAATATAAAATTTATTTAAAAAATAATAAAAAATGTTGTAAAATAAAAAAATAAAAGGAAAATATTATGAAAATTATTGACAATACCTATAAAAAAGTTGTTTTAATATTAAACGTAATTCTTTTATGTGCACTAATTGCAATGGACGTGGTATATATTATTTATCATGGACTGACTCTAAAAAGTGTAACAAGTGCTTTGTTTTTGCTTATTGGTCTTATCAATTTATCTCTTGCAATTTTCGAAAAGACTGATATAAAATTCCCTATAATCATGGCAATAGGATTGTTATTTGCAATGCTTGGCGATATCTTGCTTGAAATTCAATTCATTGTAGGGGCAGGTTTGTTTGCTTTAGGACATATATTTTTCTTTGTTTCTTATATTTCCTTAGAAAGATTTTCTTGGAAAGATTTAATATACGGAGCAGTAATTTTTGTTCCATCAATGTTATTTATAGTGCTTGCACCTATTTTTAGTTTTGGCGGAGTTCTGATGGAGATTGTATGTGTGCTTTATGCCCTTATTATTTCACTTATGGTAGGCAAATCTATAGCCAACTTCGTTCGAAATCATAGCATTTTAAATCTCATTATTATGATAGGAAGCATTATGTTTTTCTTGTCTGATTTGATGTTACTTCTAGGGAATTTTGCCTCGCTTCCAGTAGTTGGCATAATATGCCTTGTACTATATTATCCAGCCGAGTTTTTGCTTGCATTTTCAATTTTCATCTATGCTTGTTTTAATAAAACAGTTAAAGAAAACGAAAAGATAGAAAAATAAGTCTGCCTTGAGCAGATTTTTTATTTTAATCATAATTTTTACAATAATATTTTGTATATTTTGTTTTTTTTGATATCATATATACAAGGAGCAATTATGTTTATAGCATTTTCAGGACTTTCAGGCAGTGGCAAAGATACTGTTATGAACAGCCTTATAAAAAATCGAAATGACCTTAAAATTTTATATCAATCGACTGCAACCACAAGGCTACCACGCGAAGATGATAAAAAGACCAACACTTATGTTTATCTTTCCAAAGAGCAATTTGAGAGAGGAATAAAAGACGGGCTATTTATTGAGTATGAACTTGTGCATGACAACTACTATGGCACATTAAAGGAAGCATTTGAAATTGTCGCTCTCGATAAAACCACTCACTATATGCGGGATATAGAAGTTAAGGGGGTGCAGAACTTAAAGAAATTCTTTAAAGGTAAAGTCAAGATGATATCAATATTTTTAGACGTGCCAGATGATGTCCTAGTTGATCGTTTGAGAAAGAGAGGCGAAAGCGAAGAACGTATTGTAAAAAGGCTTTCTAGAGGGAAGTTAGAACGAAGTTATAAAGACCTTTATGATTTGGTGGTAGAAAATTATGATCTTGATAAGACAGTGAAAACTATAAGCGACTTTATAGACAGTCAAATGGAGTAGTTATGAGAAATGTTACAGTAATAGAAAATCGAAAGAGGAAGAATTTTAGACAACTTTTTATAACATTGGCAGTAGCAAGTATAGGCTTTTTAGCAATATTTATCATGGTCAGTGTGATGTATACAGGATTTGATTATAACAACGTTACACAAATAGAAGGAATTGCAAGCGAGGTGACAAGCCAAGAAGAAAGTTATATATTTTTAATGGATGATGGCGAGAGTTATTCGTTAAACAGTATAGTCGCAGGCAAGGTGGATGCAGAGGAGATAAGCACCTTACAAGAGCAAAACATAACCCTTTATATAATGGACGATGAGGTTATAGGTTTTGAAAGTGATAGTTACACGCTTGCTGGAGAAGAGGGCTTTAGGTTAATAAAGGATAATTACAAGGTTAGCATGATTATTATCGGTGTACTTGCAGGCTTGCTTTTACTTGGCACTATTGCATCTTTGATTAAGTTCTTGACCGAGAAAAAGATGGTAAGAGGGGATGTGTTTAAACTTATAAATACTAGGCAACTTGCGATGTCACAAGTTAGGAAACAATATATTAAGTTTGCAATGATGCCTTTGATTTTAGCACTAATATTTTTAATACCAATGGTAATCTATAGTGAGCCAATCGGAACAATGTTTTATATCTTTTTAGGGATATTCCTTGCCTGTCTAGTCAGCGGAATTGTTGTCAGTGCCATTATTCTGCCGTTTATTAATAAAAGAGAAATTGAAGAGTTTGACAAGGCATTAAATTTTGATGATTTAGATGAAAGTAAAGAGCATAATCGTTTTATTATGGACGTAGGAAATTATCTGCCTTTTGAACTTAAAGAAGAGGGTATTTTATATCGCGAAGAATTTGAAGCAGATTTTTTGATTGAATCTTTAAAAAATGATAAAGCATTAGCCGGACAAGATTTGTTAAAGGTGAGAAGTGATTTGCTAAGGGAGATAAAATCTCACCCTAAAGATGAAAATGATTCAACACTTAAGGAAGATACATTTATAAAGTACAACGAACTTAACCTTGTAACAAAAGTTGTATTTCGCTCATCAAACGAGCCAATAAAAATTTTTGTATGTTCACAATTTGACGAAAGCCAGTATCCAACACTAAGAAATGATTTATTTTTTGAGTTTGATGAAGATTTATATTATTTTATTAAAAAATATAATATAAAAGTTGTAGGTCTTGAAAGATGCCTTCAAAAACGAAGGGAGTACATGGAAAAGTATTCGAAAGGGAAAGTTAAGTATTTTGATATAACTGATAATGGAGAAGTAGAACTTTTTACAAAGATAAAATAAAAAAACTGGAAATTGAAGTAATTTACACTTTAAATTTCCAGTTTTTATTATTCTTTTTCAGTTTCGTCTAGGTGACCTAAGTTTTCTAGTCTTAAATTGTTTTTATCTATTTCATCTTGTGTCAAAATAGAAAAATGTTCATTATTTTTAATTTTAAAACTATTTGCACCAGCACAACGGATAATGCCAATACAATTGTCACTTACAAGTTGAAAGTGAGCAAAGGAGGATTTCTCAAATTCGCTTACAGGGACAAACTTCCCTACATAATATTTTTCAATATTTGTCTTTTTGTTGTCAATTCTGTCAAACAGTTCAATGCCGATTGTCCCTTTTGGAATTCTAATTTTCTTAATATCTCGAATTGATATTTCAATGGGCGAAGTCTCTTCGGTTATATATGATCCTTGCAGAAAAAACTTTACATAATGTCTTAACATATTTTCTCCTTGATTAATTCTACCATGCTATATGGCATTTGTCAAGGTTAAAATTTATAAAATAGATTAAATTGACATTTACTATTGACAATTCTGGAAAATGTTGTACAATATAACTAAGGAGTGATTATGGAATTTGAGCAAACACTTAAAAAGTTAAATGATAGAATAAATAAAGTAGGATTGATATCACGTGTGTGGTCGGATAGTGAGATTGAGGGTATTTTGAAAGATATTTCTCAAGAACTTTCTCCGACTGATGATATTTTGCAGACGATAGAACAAAATTCTAAAATTGAAATGTTGAAGAGGGTACCAAGTGTAAAATTTTATAATCTACATATCCCTCACAAGATTGTAGATAAAATTTATACACCGATGCAGTTAGTGGAATATGCAATAAAAAATCAAAACAATTTACAAACTAAAGAATTAAAATATATTGGTAAATTAATTATCAAATCTAAAGATGCTCTCGCACTTGGTCAATTTACGACAACTGTAAAAAAGGTTGGGAAGTCAATGTATGTCGATGTAGTTATAAGCCAAAATGACCCAAACTTAATGTTAGAAGTAATAAATGGTGTCACAGGCGAGGATTTTAATCGTCTACAAACTGCGATTTTAGAAAGTGGCAATGTAAGTGCGATATATCGACTTGCCCAAGTAAAAGGAGCGAACCTACAAGCAATCAAAGAAAAAATAGTAGCCAGTGAAGACGTAGATTATATTTATAGATTGGCAGAATGTAGAAATAGATTTGGTATGTATGTTTTTTATAAGGAAACTCGCGAAGAACTTTTAGGCGAGGTTGTAAAAACAGTATTAAAGAAGGACTTAGATAAAATTATTAGGTGCACAAACAAGTTTAAAAGAGAGTATGCAGATGCAATAGCCAAAAATTTTATAAAAATATGCAAAGAACCTAGAGACACAATATTATTTTCTTTGACTACAGGTTATGGCAGAGAAGAAGCAACAGAAAATGTGGCAAAAAGTGGCGATGTAAAACTTATATACGAGGTATTGTCAACCATAGCATCAAAAGAAAAATCTAAGTCATTGTATACTCATAATATAGATTTAGACAAACTTATTGAGGGGTTATTGTTATCGAAAGTGGAAGATTTACAAGTATATGCCTTCAAATTAGAGCAAAAACTTACAAAACTTCAATCAAAAATAAAAAATAAGGAAAATTTAAATAAACTCCTTGGAATTTTAAAAACTAATGAATCTTCTAAAGAATTATAAAATAAAAAAGAACGAAGTAAAATCACTTTAATGCTTCGTTTTTTTTAGTCCTCATCTCTCTTTTGTATATTTGTAATATTGACAAATGTTTTTTTAAGATATTCTAGATATTTATGTTCATCAATATTCCCGTAGTACATATATGTCATATGATTGCCAATCCAAAAAAGAGAATATTTGCCATGCTGAAATCCATTTTTTAAATAAAAATTTTTTCTTCGCCGTTTAGTTTCATTGTCAGTAGTTTTTTCATCAATTTCTTCTACGTCAAGCACAATAGGTTTATCATATTCCTGTTTTAGTTTAGTCAAGATTTGCGAGCCATAACCCCTATCTTGCAACTTTTTCTTACAGCAAAATAATTTATATAGAGAAAATCGTCAGAATTATTTACATGAATCAAAGCAATCAGTGTATCTTGTTTGTACACAGCGAGCATAGAAAAATTTTTAAACTTGCCAGTCATTAATTTATCAAACGGAACTCTCTCTTCAGCAGAAAATGATTCTAAGTACAACTTTTCAAGTTCGGGTAGACTAGAAATGTCCACAATGTTTTAAAATATAAATCATCCATATGGCAACTTCCTTTTTTAATTATAGCACAATTAAATAAATATTAGCAAAAGTTTTGCAGATATTTGCTTAATAATTATCTTTTAAAAAAATAATAAAAATTTGATTTTCTTATAAACAAATGATACAATTTTAAAAAGGGGATTTTATGGCAAATGATATATCGCTAAGAGATAATGTGATTTTTTATATAATGGACAATTATGCTCATGCCCCAGAATATCTTTGGGCTAAATTCCCGAGTTACTGCATTTTTAGATGTCCTAAAAATAAGAAATGGTATGCCATCATTATGAATGTTAAGAAAAAGAATCTAGGTCTTAATGGAGAGGGAAAAGTGGACGTTTTAAATGTAAAAGCAAAGCCAAACGAGATAGG
>CAJFOL010000043.1 GCA_904397185.1 uncultured Clostridia bacterium | reverse complement strand
TTTGCTACCCTATTTTACCCCCCCCGCCTTTTTTGTCAAGCAAATTGACCCACTTCGCAAAAACTTTTTCACCAAAAAAGGCTACTACCCTGTACGGCTTCGAAAAAAGTGAGAATTTTGGGGTGGCTAAAGCCAATTTTATAATGTTTTTATTAAAAAATGATGCAAACTAAGTTTGGTGGCTGAGCCACCTTTTATTATGTATGTTAGAGCGGAGATATAGTATAAGCCTAAAAATACTTGAGCGGACTATCGTCCAACATTTGGCTCGCGGATAGTGATCCAAACTAAGTTTGGTCGCCGAGCATAAGGCTTGTAAACAAAGTTTGGCGGACAAACACTCAGCATAAGGTTGACCATAAAACACCTGAGTAAAAAAACACAGTTAAGCAACTCGTTTTATAATAAAACAAATGGGGGTTGACTTGCCACAATTTGTGTTGTATACTCTTTTTATAGGAGAGAAATATGACGAAATATGACGAAAATGACTTGCTAGTCAAAAATATTATTAATGGAGATGAGGTAAGCCTTGAAAAAATAAAAAGCAAATTAATGGCGCTCGGCTTAAAAACAGCAAAGAATCTATATAATAGTGGCTTGCTCAAAAATATGGAAAAAGCAGAACTTTCTTCTTATGTCTTTGAATTTACCCACTCAGTATTTTTTAAAAATATCGGCAAATTCATGCCTAAACTTTATTTCACACTACAAAAAAATTATACTACTGAAATAGTTGCTTATTTAAAGAATCAAAACACAAAACTTTTGCCACCAAATATGATAAGTCTTGAACAACTAAAGAAATATGAACTCTCACACGAGAAAAAATCCAAACATGACCACCTTCTTGCAGACGAACTTGACAGCATAAAGTTAGAGGAATGGCTGTCCAATAGCGAATTTGAACAGGCATTTAATGAGGTTGCAAAGAAATTTCGTAAACAAGATATATACTTCTTTAGAACTTATTTTAATCTTGATGGGACCAAAAAATCTACCTGTGAACTTGCAAAAGAAACTGGTATCCACTATTCTATAATAAGGCTGAATATTTTAAATGTTTTAAATTCAGTCTATGATTTCTTATCATTTGACAACTTGAAAGATAAAGAACTTGAAACTGCATTAAATAATTATCCTATAAACAGTCTAGAAAGATAAATATTTATTTTGCAATTTAAATATAATTGTGTATAATCAAAATTATGGAAATTTACGGAAATATTAACAGCGAAGAAAGCATGGGGCTGGTGGATGGTCCAGGAATAAGATATGTAGTGTTTATGCAAGGTTGCCAACTACGTTGCCTATATTGCCACAACCCCGAAACATGGGATAAGGATAAAAAATGCATCCAAATCACCCCTAAACAACTGATTGACAAGGTAAAACGTTTTAAAAGTTATTACGGCAATGTTGGTGGAATCACATTCTCAGGAGGCGAGCCACTTCTTCAGCCTAGATTTTTGCTAGAATGTCTTAAACTATGCAAAGAAAATTCTATAAACACCGCACTTGATACTGCTGGAGTGGGTTTTGGCGAATATGACGAAATATTGTCGCTTGTAGATCTTGTTATACTTGATATAAAGGCGGTTAAAGAAGAAGATTACAAAAAGTTGACAGGCAAACCAATGAAATTTTTTAACAAATTCTTAGAGGATTGCCAAAGATTAAATAAAAGGCTTTGGTTAAGACAGGTGATTGTTCCTAATCTTAATGACACTGAAGAAAATATACAAAATCTAAGCGAATTTATTAAAAAAATAAAAAATGTTGAAAAGGTCGAACTTTTACCATACAAAACAATAGGTGTTCATAAATATGGCGACCTAGGCATTAAATATCGCCTTGAGGGTGTCCCAGATATGGACGAACAAAAATGCAAAAAACTAGAAATAAAATTAATTTCAAACTTAAAAAATTAGTGATGTTATAATCACTTTTTTTGTTAAATGTGTCTTATTTTAATATTTCAACAATTTTTTTCATCCTCTTATAAGAAATTGGAAAAGAAAACTCGTCAACGTTTCTATCTATCCTTATCACTTCGCCAGTTGCATAATCATAAGATAGCCCCTCAACTTTAACCTTGTCACCGATTTTAAGTTCTGGCAAGTTAGAAACAAACCACAATGTTTCACCTATCTTTTCACCATCTAACATTTTTACTTTCGCATAGTCATGTTTGCCATGAGTATTTAATACCCCACCTGATAAAGAATGTATCATAGTTTTTACCTTAAGAAATTAAATTTATAATTTTACAATAAAAAACACTCATACACTTCGCATTAGCAGAGCAATAAGCATGAGTGCAATTTTTTCATTTGGTAGCAGCAACTGGTCCCATCTCCCCAAAAATAATATATTAGGGACCCCGACTCACCAGTTTCACTGGTTCGAGACCAACTATCTCTACGTTCATATTAAATTATTTTATGCCATTATCTCTTTTTAAATTTGGTAGCAGCAACTGGTCTCGAACCAGTGACCTCAAGAGTATGAATCTTGCGCTCTAGCCAGCTGAGCTATGCTGCCTTAATCTAGTTACTAGATGATTATATACAATATTCACCCATTTGTCAAGAAATTTTTTCTTTTTTTTGGCTTTATTACAATTTTCTTCTATTAAAATGATATTTTATAATTGACAAAAGTTAATTTATTAATTATAATTAGTTAGTTACTTATTTTAAAAGGAGGCACTACAATGAAAAGAACTTATCAGCCAAAGAAAAGACAAAGAAGCAAAGTTCATGGTTTTAGAGAAAGAATGAGAACTAATGGCGGAAGAAACGTTTTGAAAAGAAGAAGAAATCGTGGAAGAAAAAAACTATCAGCATAAAGACAAGAAAATTGACCATAGATTAAAAAAAAATAATCAGTTTAATTACATCTTTAAAAAGGGAGAGAGGGTACACACCAAAAACTTCACACTCTATGTCGTGAAAAGTAAATATAAAACTTACAAAATAGGGTACTCTATCTCCAAAAAGGAAGGCAAAGCAAATAAACGCAATCTGCTAAGGCGAAGATTGAAAGAAATTATCCGCCTTAACAACCTTGCTTTAGACAATCACAACTATATTTTACAGGCAAAAAACGGTGCAAGCGAGTTAAGTTACTCTGAACTTGTGAGTCAGCTGAAAAAACTTTTTAAACGATATGATGAAAATCAAAAAAGTTTTTAGAACCATCCTAAAATTGCCTGTTTATTTTTATAAATATTGTCTTTCACCTTTGATCCCGCACACCTGCCGATATTATCCCACCTGTTCATCATATATGCTGGAGGCTATTGAAAATTTTGGACTTAAGGGTGTGTGGATAGGCACAAAGCGAATTTTTAGATGTAACCCTTTCTATAAAAACTATGGTTACGACCCACTTCCTATCAATATTAAAGGAGATATTAAATGGCTATTTTAAGCAATTTGCTTGCTGTGAGCCAACCTACTGGTTTTTGGGAAACAATTATTGGTGCATTTACTGGTGTTACAGGCAACTACGTCTTGGCAGTCATCTTTTTGACAGTTGTTATAAGAGTGATATGGGCTATAATTGATACATATTCAAAATACAACCAACAAAAAATGAATGCTATTCAAGCGAATATGCAACCAGAACTTGATAAAATCAGGGCAAAATACGAAAAATCACCTGAAGTAATGAACCAAAAATCAAATGAAGTCTACCGAAAGTATATGAATAGGTCCTATTATATGGGCTGTCTTGCGACTTTCCTTATAATGGCACTCAATATGCTGGTCTTCTTCACTTTACTCAGTGGGTTAAACTCAATGGCAAGTCACAATACTTATTTGAGTTATAACAACTTAAAAAACAATTATGCGAATTCATTAAATGTCATTCAAGAATACCTTGGCGAAAGTCCGGAAAGTTTGAAACTTGAAGATTTCGTAGACTACCAAAATTTAGGCATAATTGTCAGCGATGACGAACAGACAATATCGCTTGTAAAATATCAGGTCGAAGATGATGAATATGTGCTTGATGAAAATGGTAAACGAATGTACAGCATACTTCAAACAAGCCCATATATGACAGATTTTGGACATTTTGACACAACAACAAGGGTAGTAGACGGACAGACAGTAACGACTACGACAGCGGTTACAAACAATGACTACATCATCTCACTTATCAACAACTTCTTCCCTATCTATAACGAAGGCGATGAAGAAGGCTCAAAAGAAGTTGTTCTCGTTGAAAATTATCAGCCTATTCTTGATGACGAAGGCAATCCAGTTTTAGATGATTTAGGCAATCCTACTTACACATCTCTTTACCTATCAACTGCCGTCCAATATATTGCTATGGACCATGTCACTCAAGTCTATGACATAGATAAGGATAGTTTCCTTTGGATAGAAAATTTCTGGCTCGCCGACTCACCTACTGTTCAATCAATCATGTCTTATGATACATTATCAGCCCAAGTAGGCGGTTTTGAAGCAAGGGAACAAAATGTCTATAATGCTTTCATGAATGACTTAAATGACTTAAGAGGTCGAGTTAACGGATACTATATCTTACCTATACTATGTATCTTAATTTCTTCGCTTAGTGTATTTTTAAACAATCTTCACACCAAGAGAAGAAACAAAAAGTTAGGAAAAGAGAACGTTAAGGCAAAGGGCATGATGAAATGGATGCCAATTTTAATACCAGTACTGCTCGGCTTGTTTGCACTATTCTATAGCAGTGTGTTCGCTATATATATGTTGACTGGGCAAATAGTCTCAACCATATTACTACCTCTTCAACTTTACATTGTTGATAAACTCACAAACAATAAAAAAGCAAAAGAAGAAGCACAAAATATGGTAGATTACTCAAGAAAATTTTAATAAAATACTAAAATTAGATAAAAATAAAAATGGGAGGAATTATGATATCTGCAGAAGGTACAGGAAAAAATATTGAAAAGGCTATTGAAAATGCACTTTTTGAACTTAAAGCATCACGTGAAGACGTTGATATCAAAATAATAAATGAAGGTGGGCTTTTCAAAAAAGCAAAAGTCTTGGTCACAATTTCAGATGATGCTTTACCTAAATATCAAAAGATAGATGAGATTAAAAAGAGTGCAAGTGAGGAAAAACAAATCGAAGTTAAAGCCAAAGCAAAGGACGTAGAAATAAAAAAAGAAAATACAGCACAAAAACAACAAGTTGGTCTTGCTGAAACTGCTACTAAAAAAAGAAAGGCAACAGGAGAGCCTAAGGAAGATGCAAAAACCGAAACAAATGTGGAAAGTGTTGCATCTGTAAAAGAAATAGAACAGGGCAAAGTTGTCGACCCAAAAGAGTTTCTTGAAGGTTTCTTTAAAGTACTCGGCAAAGAAGTAAACATTGACGACCAAGAAGACGAAAAATATAGACATATTTCAGTCGATGGCGATGATATGGGTGAGATAATCGGGCATCGTGGAGAAGGCTACTATGCAATCAATAGACTTTTGTCAATAATGAATGGCAAGGACAACAAGAAAATTCTTTTGGATATAGGCAGTTTTAGAGAAAAAAGAGCACAAAGTTTAACAGAACTTGCCAAACGTACTGCAAACAAGGTCGCAAAGACTGGACGATATATGAAACTCAACCCAATGACACCAGCAGAACGAAGAGTTATACACACCGCCCTTGCAGAAGACGAGCGAGTTACAACACTTTCAAAAGGTACCGAACCGCACAGATATGTAATTATCTTCCCTAAAGGAGAAGAATAAAACTACTATTAGCTAAATAAAAAGCATGAGTTTTAATTTTGCTCATGCTTTTTTGTTGAATTTAATCAAAATAAATTAATCTTTCTGTAACTAAGTCGTTTTTTTTAATATACATTATAAGTTCGACCATTTATCACTTCAGTACTACGAACAGTCCAGCCGCTTGCTACAGTTCCATCTACAATTGAAGCCAATATCTTCATTGTTCCGATTTCGCGTTCTATTTGGCTCAACAACTCTTCACTATCTATTATAAATTCAGAAACATATGTGTAGTCATTGTTTATAAATAGACTAAAGACATTCGTGTGTCCATATCCGTCAGGTTCAATTTCGTAAGCACTAAATCCTGCACGGAAATAAACTGTTTCTAAGTTAGCAGCACCACAAAAACTCATACCATCAGAAGAATTCCCAAATGATGATATCGTTGATGGGAAAGTCAGTGTCACAATTTGAGATCCTAAATATGAATCAAGTCCACCATTAATTTCTGTGACAGTATAAATTATTCCATTATTATTTATTGTTGAGGCTACAGCATATTTCGATGGAGCAACACTATCCGTAATATAAACCGAGGCTTCATGGGTTTCATCATTATAAGAATACGAACTTCCTGGCGAGCCAAGTTCTCTAAACATTGCAACGTAGGTTGTCGGCATTCCTTCGGTATATGTGAATGTATAAGTAGGGACATCACAAACCACATAGCCGTCCTCGGTATTCTCCGCCCAGCCTAAAAATTCAGTGTTGTTGTTAAGTGTGGCTGTCAACGTAAATCCTTCTATTCCGTTAACCGTATAACTTGCAGTCCCATAACTTGAATTGTTTGTTGAAACATTAAGTGTTGGTAATGTGTATTCATCAAGTGATATTGAAATCTGTCCTAAATCAAGAGTGGCAAT
>CAJFOL010000042.1 GCA_904397185.1 uncultured Clostridia bacterium | reverse complement strand
TGGCGAAAAATCGCCTAAACAATATAAATCTTAAAATAGACATAAAGCATAAACTATGCTAAATTTTACCAAAATTTTTAATAAAAGTGACCGTAAAAAGTCACTTTTTTAGTTAGCACAAGAATTTTGATTTGTATTTAAAACATATTGCTTGATTTTTGTTGCTAGTTTTATTATAATATATATGGATAATTGTTTTTATAATGCAAAATTATTTACACTCAAAATTAAGTTTAAAAATAAAACGACCAAAAATAGTTTTATAAACAAAACTTTTATCTTTAAATTACTTAGGAGTTAGAGTGGCTGAAGAGTTTGACGAAAAGGTAGATGGCTCAACAAAAGAAGCCTTAATAGAAAGTGACAAAGTTGTTGATAGTGAACAACTATCTTTTGTTGATGATAAATACCGTTTCAAACTCGACAATTTTGAGGGACCACTTGACCTGCTTCTGCACCTTATAAAGGATGCAAAACTTGACATTATGACAATAAAACTTGCCGACATAACTGAGCAGTACTTAGAGTATATGCAAGACCTTGACAGCATTGATATGGATAGAGCGAGCGAGTTTATAACAGTTGCGGCGACACTTATTGAGATAAAAAGCAAGCATCTATTGCCTGTTGAGACCGAAGAGACTCCTGACGAAGAGGACAGCGAGGCGCTACTACTTCAAAGATTACGTGAATATGAACTTTTCAAAAAGGAAGGGAAAAGGCTCAAGGAAATTGAAGACATAAACAAACTTTATAGGGCTCCAGGAAAAGAGACTGAAAAAGTGAAGATTATAATAAAGGATATGGTGCTAGACAAACTTCTTGATGCTTTTGCAAACTTGCTTGCAAGACAACAGGCAAGAGGCAAAGAAAAGGAAGAACCGAAGAAGATTGTTAAAGACCGTTTCACTGTGGCGGAAAAGATAGTATCCATAAGAGCCTATTCACGAGAACACAGGAGATTCCCTTTTGAAGAACTCTTTACCGATGATATGACCAAGAGTGAAATGATAAACGTCTTTTTGGCACTTCTTGAACTTTTAAAACTTCAAAGTGTACGAGTAGAACAGATGGGAATATTTCAGCAAATCAATATAATATCAAATGAGGCACAAGTATGAACATATTAGACGATAAAAACTTAAAAGAGATAATTTATTCCATCCTTTTTGTAGCAGGAGACGGAATAGAGAAGTCCTTTATTGCAGAAAAATTGGATATAAGTAAAAAAGATTTAGATAAGGCACTCGACGATTTGAAAAAAGAGTTGTCAGGCGATAAGGGTATTCATTTGATTGAGTATAAGGATAAGGTCCAACTTGCGACCAACCCAAATTATGCCTCATACATATCAGACGTATTAAATCCTATACGTGAAAAATCATTGACACGTGCGGCACTTGAGACACTTGCAATAATTGCATACAAACAGCCTATCACAAAATTAGAGATAGAAGACATAAGAGGAGTCAACTCCGACTATGCAGTACAAATTCTAATTGACCAAAATATGATTGAAGTTGTCGGAAGAAAAGATGCAGTAGGCAAACCGCTACTATTTGGAACAACTGAGAATTTTCTCAAACGATTCGATATAAAAAACGTTTCTGATTTGCCAGACTATGATGAACTGCTTGAACGAATTAAGACAATACGAACCGAAGAGGAAGAAAACAGCCAAGACACATTGTTTAGAAATGTTGATGACCTTGAGTTTAACGAAGAACTGCCTGATTATCTTAAAGGCGAAAACTTCCAAAGGATAGAGGCGGATGGCAACGAAGATAAGTCTTCAGAAAGTGACAAGGCGGACTTAGAAGAAAAAATAAATAAGACCTCAAAAAGCAAAAAAGCAAACAAAAAAGAAGAGCAGATAGAAGTCAAAACAATTGAAGTTGAAGTGGAAGAGGGTAGTCTAGAAAATAATAAAGACAGCACTGAAAATAATAAAGAGACCTCCTCATCTTCAGAGGAACTTAATGATATAGATTTATCAAAACTTGCACTCCTTGCTGATAGTGATTTGGACGATGATATTATAATCGGCAGTGTAGACGTAAATAAACTTAAAAACTCATAAGTATAAATAAATATAAACAAAACTTAAAAATTAAATAGCCCACAAAATTTGCAAAATATATTAATAATATTTAAAAGCAAGAGTGTGATGATTATAATAGTTTGGCTATATGAGGACGATGATAAAAACGGAAAGGCACAAGTTTTTAAATTTGTGCTTTTATTTTGTATCTATCAAATTTTACAATATATAGTATTATGTCTTGCATACATAATACTATATATTCTAGTATGCAAAATATAATAGTAAATATTGAAGAATAATAAAGATAGACAAGCATAGAATAAATTATGTTAAAGAGAATAATAAGTTATGGCAAGCGGTATGAGGCTACCACTGTGAAAGTGAAGATTAGCAAAGTCAAAATTTTTAAGATACTTTTTGCCTTTTTGGTGATTGTTGAAATTGTCCTTGGAGTACTTTGGGCTTGTGGATATTAGATTGTTTTGTTATCATGTTGTTTTTATTTTAAATACTAACAGAGTATTGTAAGTCGCTGATTTTTTAATTAGAGGGAAATTATGAATTTAAACTCAATGGCAAAAATAAAAAAAATGATAAAGAACTTTCCTATCCATCCAACTTTTATCTTGCTTTTTTTGTGGTTTATTCTTACAAAAGATTTGATGAGTTTTGTCACTTTTGTTATAGTTGTTTTTTCTCATGAACTAGGACACTATTTTGTCGCTAAAAAGTTAGGGTATAGGCTTGATAGTTTTTTTATTGCACCATACGGTGTCTCTCTTAATTATTCAGATAAGGTGTTTGATAGCAAGGATGAAGTTTTGATTGCCTCCGCTGGACCTATAGTCAATATTGCAATCAGTTTGTTTTTGATATCGCTGTGGTGGATTTTTCCGAGCCTTTACAACTTCACATATGATATAGTATATCAATCGTTTATTCTAGGGCTATTCAACCTGCTTCCAGCCTATCCACTTGATGGCGGACGAATAATGGTAGGGTTACTTCAAAAAATGATGCCACGAGAAAAAGCAGTAAAACTCACACGTAAGTTAAATTACTGCTTTTCGTTTATTTTGCTAGGGCTTTTTGTTGTCACCTGTTTTATTGATTTTAACCCTTCGCTTTGCCTATGTGGTTGTTTTCTACTTCTTGGGATAGTTGACTCTAAATTTGAATGTCGCTACCAGCCCATCTCGTTCTTTAAAAAGCATGCCAAAAACTTTTCAAAACCCTCATTTTTAGCCGTCAATAGCGATGTTACCATTGCCCAAATTTTAAAGCATATTGAAGTCAATAAATTTACCATATTTGTTGTAATTTTAGCAAATGGTAAAACAGTAAATTTAGATGAAGAAAAAGTTAAAAAGTTGTCTTTAATGTTTCCTCTCGACAGTAAACTTCAAGATATACTAAAATAGTTGGCAATTTTCATAGATTGTGTTTTTAAATTGTATTTTCAAGTTGTTATATTTTCTTTGTTGCAAAACTTTTGTATATGGCTTTATATAAATACTTCATTTTTTAAACCAAAAATGGCAAAAGGGCATCGATATTTTTTCGTTCAAGACTTTTTAGATTTGTTAAAAGTTCATCAAGTTCACTTGACACTCCTTGGTGGTCGGCTTGGTCTTTTATGCAAGTTAAAAAGCCCATAAAAGTGCCAAGAAGCATTAATTCAGCGATATGGCGAGTAGTTTTATCAGTCATTGTCGACATATTTATCGAACTCCAAAGTTTTGCCTTTTCAAACCAATTATTATCTTTAATTCCTTCAATCTTTTCGGCTTTGGCAAAGACTTCACATTCTTTTTCGAGTGCGAGATATTTGTCTTGCTCACTTGCAAGTTCCTTTTGAAATTTGCTGTCGGTGACCTTAGGTATAATATCTTCTATTGACTGCACCGCCGTTTTAATATTTTGATATATTGCATTTATGTATTCTGTGATTTTTTCTTTTTCGTCCATTTTAACCTCCAAATTAGTTATGTGCAAAGTGCGACAAAATATTACAAAATAATCATGTAAAATAAAAAATAGACCTCCTGTAGACTTTTTGCTTTGTAATTTAACTCGCATCCAACTCTTTTGGTGCAGTTCATAGGGTGTAGATTTTTGTCTCGTAATTCATATTGCACCCAACTTTTTGTGACAAATCACAAACCGCCACCTTAAAAATCAAGATTTTTATGTATACATTTTAATTGTTTGCAAAAAATATAACCATGAAAACGAGTACTAAAATATTGTTTGGGTTGTTTATTCTGGTGACCATACCATCGCTGGTGCTAGGTGGGTCGATAATTTCTGGCATTAAGGCGACAGAGAATGGTTTTGCCTTTAACTTCGATGCAAAGGGCATTATAGCCATAATTTTGACTATAATTTCAATCGTGCTTGGAAGCATACTTTTTATTCGTTTTTTAAAGGCTTTAAGTTTAGAAAAGGCATTATTTTTTTCGAGTTTACCATTGATAATTATATATGGTGCTATTATGTTTTTAATTGCCGATCTATCAAATATAGACAACAACTTTGCAAAATCTGTGCGATACGTGCTTAATCTGTCACCCAATAATGCATATAACACCATCTTGTGGGCGGTGCTTGTTACAATTCTTTTTGTAATTCTTTTATCTCTCAACTATTTTGTTTTTTGTAAGCCTATGAACAAACTTGAGAGGATTGTATCGAGGCTTGGGGATGGAAAATTAAATGAAGATAAGTTGCAGATTGGCGGAGGCAAACAGTTTAAGAATATAGAGCATGGGCTTAATAAGATAAATAATAACTACATGGAAAAAGACAATACCCTTCGAACGGCAAATTTACGTTCACAAAAGAACATTTCACGGCAAGTTCTTCGCTTTTTAGGTAAAAGAGATTTAAATGACCTTGAAAGAGGAAGACAAATTAAAAAGCAAGCCTCACTCATGTCTATAAAATTTGATAGCAATGTTAAATCTTTAGAAAATGACTATAACAGACTAAACTCACTTATAAACGGCTTATCTCCTATTATAAGACGTTACGGAGGATTTTTACTTAGTTATTTTGGGGATGGTGTCATCTGTGTATTTGGGCGAGTCGAAGATGCTATTGACTGTGCGGTGAGCCTTTGCAGGGAAATAAAGATTAGAAGTAAAACGGAAAAGGCAGGAGGTATTTCGCAGGAGCGAATATCTATCTATACTTGTGAGCCGATTTTTGCATTGACAGGTCAAGAGGAAAAGACCGTTTCAATCGTTTCGGATGAGACGAAGGTTCTAGAAAAAATGACGAAGATAGCACAGTTTATTGATGCTAAAGTGGTGTTTTCAAAGTCGTGCATAGACAATTTGCCTTTAAGATATAAATTTGCTTATAGGTATATAGGTCCTATCAATATGTATGATGAGCAGAATATTTTGTTATTTGAAGATTTGGATGTCTATTCAAAAGAGATTTCTTCGCATCTTATCAAGAATAAAGGGCTTTTTGAAAGAGGTATCATATGTTACAATAATGGTCAGTATCAGAAGGCACTTGATTATTTTAAAGAAAATTTAAAGTTATATCCAAATGATAAAGCGGGGTATATTTATTATAACAATACTAAAGATAAACTTGAAAGATAGTTTTTTATTTGTATTAGCCACTTGACAGTTGCAAGATAAAAGTTATATAATCATTTTTATGAAGTGGAAGAGAGAATATAACAAGATAAAGACTTGCCCACGATGCGGTCTTCAGTATATGGAAGGTCTTGTTAGTTGCCCAGATTGTGGACTAATTTTTTCACGTCTAAAAGTCGCCACTAATTCAGATGCGAAGAAGAAAATAAAGCGATTTGATTTTGATTATGTTATAAAAACAAACGTCTTGCCGAGCGATGTGAGTTTTGTAAGGCTACTTATTTATTCTATATTTTTTGGCTGTTTTGGTGGGCATTGCTTTTATGTGGGGCGGTATTTTAGAGGAGGCTTGCTTCTTTTTAATTTTTTGATTGTCCTATTTCTTGCAATATTTAATAGTTTTTTCGCAAGTATAGGCAACGGTGCACTGCTGGGCACATTGTCGACTATATGCGGGTTTGTACTACTTGTGTGGCTATGGGATATACTGATGATAGCGACTAAGAGATTCAAGGTGCCTGTTGCAATTGACTTAGAAAGTGACAGAACAATTTTAGAGGAAGAACAGGCCCGCCGAGACCAGTTTTTTAAAGACGTTGATGAACTTACAAATCAAAAAGATGATAATTTAAAGGTGGATGGAAACAAACCTCACGAAGATGACAATCAAAATGATACCGATCAGACAAAGCCTGAAAATAAAGATGAAAGTTTTATAAAAGAAACAAACGTAAACAACGAAAGTGTTGACGACAAAAAAGAAAGTTAAGAAAAGGATAAGCGATATGAGAATTGTAGTAGGTATAAGCGGTGGTGTAGATTCATCTGTTGCCTGTTATCTATTAAAACAGCAAGGACATGAAGTGATAGGGCTGTTTATGGTAAACTGGGAAGAAAAGGATGGAACTTGCACCGCTGAAGAAGACTATGAAGATGTGAAGCGGGTATGCAATAAGATTGGTATACCTTATTTTTCGGTCAACTATTCAAAGCAATATTATGATAGAGTTTTTGAGTATTTTCTTGACGAATACAAAAAAGGAAGAACTCCAAACCCAGATGTACTATGCAACCGTGAAGTAAAGTTTGGACCATTTTTGGAACAAGCAAAGAAACTTGGTGCTGATATGATTGCTACAGGACATTATGCAAAGAAGATTGAAAAGGATGGGAAATTTTACCTTGCTAAAGCGGATGATTTAAACAAGGACCAATCATACTTTTTAAATCAATTAAGTCAAGAGCAGTTGAAAAGTGTGCTTTTCCCATTAGCAAACATTGATAAGCCGACCGTTAGGGAAATCGCTCACAAACTCGGACTAACAAATGCAGATAAAAAGGATAGCACGGGTATTTGCTTCATAGGTGAACGTAACTTTAAAAACTTCTTAAAAGAGTATCTCCCAGCAAAACCAGGTAAAATTTTAGATCTAGATGGTAACGAAGTGGGCGAGCATGATGGGCTTATGTATTACACTTTAGGACAAAGGCGAGGACTTAACATTGGCGGTAGAAAAGGAGGAAACGGCGAACGTTGGTTTGTAATCAAAAAGGACCTTGAAAATAATATTTTATATGTCAGCCAAGGAGAAGATGACCTTTTGTATTCCGATTATCTTTTTGCAAGTGAGATGAACTGGATACCACAGTTGCCAAGTGATAAAGAATTTGAATGCTTTGCAAAATTTAGATATCGTCAACCAGACCAAAAAGTTAAAGTGACAGTGCTTGATGACAAAAAGATAAGAGTCGATTTTGCTGAAAAACAACGTGCAATAACTCCTGGACAGTTTGTAGTGTTATATGATAGAGATGGTGTTTGCCTAGGTGGCGGTGTAATTGATAAAAGTTTTAAAAAGGATGGAAGACAGATAAGTTAGTTTATCGTGGTGTGTCGGCAAATACAAGCCAAAAGTTTTTGGCTTGCTAGCAAAAGTGAAACTTTTGCTTACTATTTTCTCGCCTTTGGCGGGAAATAGTATTTGCCGACATATTTTATGTATAAAAATCTCCAAAATAGGCAATCTAAGAGTAGGAGGTTAAACATGATAATTGCAAATTGGATAGCATTTATTATCTTGCTTATCGGTGGACTTAATTGGGGACTTGTAGGACTTTTCAACTTCAATCTTGTAGCATGGATAAGCATGGGTAATAAGATAATAGAACGAATTATATATATATTAGTTCTAATTGCGACAATATGGCTTATAATAGCAGCAGCAATTGACGGTGGAATAGTCCTGACAAATGGTCTATATAATCGTGCATAAAAAAAGAGAGTTCGGATGCTGTTTAACTTACATCTGTAACTCTCTTTTTTATGTCTAAATTGAGTTGGTATCTAAATTAAAATGATTATTATTCCGCACATAATGATGGCGAGATAGACAAGTTTATTTTTTAAGTTTGGCTCTTTAAAGTAGAAAGCACCAAATATCACGGCAACGACTGTACTTAACTGCCTTATAATCGAAATGACAGAGAGAAGACTGCTTGGGTCGG
>CAJFOL010000041.1 GCA_904397185.1 uncultured Clostridia bacterium | reverse complement strand
TGACTAACATAAACTAGTATAAAACTGGCACATAGGCACAGGAATAGGCACAGGATTTTAGTGCTAAAAAAGGAAGCAAATCGCTTCTAACCCGTAGGGTTAAAACGGGCTAATAATTAAAAAGAGAGATGCAAGAATTTGTTGCCTAAATTGCATAGGAGCAAGTTCTCGTATTTGTTCTATAGGTTTATTATATTGTAATTGACGAAAGCGAGATTTAAAAGAGTACTATCAGCAGAATTGCTTTTAACACTCTTTTTTCTTTTTCTCGGTATTATCAATCACTATACCAACCGAACAAACTCCTTCCTTCGTCAAGATTTTTAAGTTTGTTCATATCATTTTCATTTATTGTAAAATTTAAATTAAGATTTTCTTCTAAACGACTTGAATTTTTACTTTTTGGAATAATATAAATATCTCTTTGGAGCAAAATTTTTAAGGCAACTTGTGCTGGTGTTTTGTCGTATTTTTGAGCAATTTCGCAAATTGTTTGGTTGCTTGTGATTTTAGATATGTCGGCACAAAGCGGACTCCAAGCAACAACCTTTATCCCTTTACTTTGCAAATATTTCACATATTCTTCTCGCTGGTAAAAGATGTGGTTTTCAATTTGATTTACATAAGGCAAGATTGTGCAATTTTTAAGCAAATTGTCTATCTGCCTATGGTTAAAATTTGATACTCCAATGTGTTTAACAAGTCCTTTCGCCTGCAAATCTTCAAGTGCCTTATACATTTCTATTGAACTTGCATAAGGCTCGTGAATTAAGACTAAATCTAAATAGTCTAACTTCAAATTTTTGAGACTTTCTTTCACTCCGCTGATTACTAAATCATAGGTGGTGTTGGGAGAGCAAAGTTTAGTTGTAATAAAAAGTTTACTCCTATCAATCCCAGAGTTTTTTATTCCATTGCCGACTTCTTTTTCGTTTCCATACATTTGAGCAGTGTCGATATGTCTATATCCAATTTTTATAGCATTTTCAACCACTTTTTCGCATTCTTTTCCTCTTAAATTCCACGTTCCTAGACCAATTTTTGGTATATCCATTTTAACTCCTAATTTGTATTTATTGAATTTTATCTAATTATATCATAAATCTTTTAAATAAATATAGGCTTTCATAAATTTTAAAGTAGAAAATTAACTTTTATAAATCAAATTGCTAAAATTCTTTTAGATAAAAGTTAAAAGTTTGATAGATTAAAGTCCACTTATCTCTATATTTTTATAAGGAGCAAAAATGATTATTTTGTTAATAGGACCATCCGATGTTGGAAAATCTACAGTTGCAAAAACTTTAGAAGAAAAATTAGGGCTAAAAAGGGTGAGTTTTGATAGCCTACTTGTATATCATGGATTATATGATTTAACAAACAATGATATTATAGAATTTTTGGAACAGACTATTTATGACGGGTATAATCTTATTGATATCGGCGGAAATACATTAACAGATTTTACTGTTACAGAACAGAAGAGGTTAATCGAAACGTTAGATAAACACGGAGATTATTCAATATATTATTTAAAGCCATATAAAGATGATAAAAAAAGTTTAAAATTTTTATACAAAATGACTTTGCAAACTTTTAATGATCCAAAAGGAAAAGCCCGATTCAAAAAGATAATTGCAGAGGATATTGCTAATTCATGTATTTATGAAAACCTAAAGACAGAGTCAACCATTTTTACTGCTGAAATTGAAAATGACACCTTTAAGAAATTGAAAATCAAAGATTACAAGACTTACTTACGCGAAATTGTTGCCACAAGTTTAATTGCTGACATAAAAAGAAAATATCCTGAAATATCAAATGAAGATTTACAACTAGGAAATAGATAAGATTTATAATTAAAAACTCTATCTGGAATACCAAATGTCATTTGACATCTTTATTTTTTGGAATGGCAAACAGCACAACTTCTGTCGGATAAAGTTCTCCTCCATAGTAACGTAGGTGAAATTTATAGTTTTTATTAAGTGTATTTATATATTTTGGAATTTGAAAATAATGGTCGTTTTTATGATAAATTGATATTAAAAGTTTCGGGCTGTCTTTACGAATATGCTCTTGTGCACCTTTTAGTGCCTTTAGTTCATCGCCTTCAATGTCCATTTTAATAAGGTCTATTCTTTCCTTAATATCATCATCAAGAGTTACACAATCCACAGGCTTTTCTCCTGCCAAAGAGGTTTGATTAGAGGAAATGTCACCTTTTTCATCTACATAAACCAAACCTTTTTTATCTTTTACCGCTTTGTTTAAAAATACTATATTTTTATGATTTTTAAGGTTATTTTTCATTATTACAATCATTTTTTCTGTTATTTCATAACTATATATCTTTTTATAGTTTTCCCCATAACTTAAAATAAAATCTAATGCACTATCTCCAACATATGCACCAACATCAACTAAAACCTCATTTTTGCTTTTTGGAATTATATCTAAATCAAAATAATGTCTATATTTTTTATCTATACAATTTTTTAATGAGATGAAGTCATAGATATACCAGTTATTGAGTATGGCATAAAGTAAAAATTTTGACGAATAGTCCTCAAGTTTATTGTATAACCAAACAAAATCTTTAATATGTTTTGATAATATATGCGCCTTTCTGCTTATTTCATCAAAGTCACCATTTTTTACATCCAAAGTTCCCCAAAAATCAAATCTTTTAAAATAATCTTCTAAAATATCTTTATATATGCTCGGCAAACTCATAAAATTAAGTTTTATCCTTTCATATAGTTGTTTCTCTGTCAAACTTTTTATTATTTTAACTAAATCAAAAAATTTTTTATCTAATTCATTCATGATTTCACCTTCTAGAATTTTATTATGCAAATTGTAATCATAAAGTTTCAATACGGTTTAAATTTTTGTTCTTTGGACTTATATATCTTTCTATAGAAAGAAAACTTCAATGCAATTTATATTGACAAATTTGTTGTTAAATATTGTATTTTTTAATGCTTTATGATATACTAAAATAGACTAACGGAGGTTTTAATGAAATCTAAATTATTCCAAAATTTTGCTATCGTTTTATTAATAGGTCTGTTTTCACTAACACTTTATGCCTGTGGAGAGACACCCGACAAATGGACGGTAAGTTTTGATAGTTGTGGTGGAAGTGCAGTACAAAGCATACAGGTTGAAGACAATAATAGAATCGAAGAGCCAGATGACCCAACCAAGGCTGGATATATTTTTGTTGCTTGGTATAAGGAGAGTTCTTATGAAAATGAATTTAATTTTGAGACAGAACGTGTTACCAATGACATAACTCTCTATGCCAAATGGGAAGAACAGACTTCATTCACAATCAAATTTAATTCAAATGGCGGAAGCAAGGTGGATGATGTTGTGATAAACAAAGGGGAGGCTCTTTCAAAACCGCAAAATCCTTCTAGGCTTAATTATGCATTTGTAGAATGGTGCAAGGACGAAGACCTTACCATTCCGTTTAATTTCGGTGCTGATTGGGTGGATGAGCCTTATGAAGTGATAACTCAAGACATGACTCTTTATGCAAAGTGGGTACACATTGATCAAATCTATGCATTTGAGAAAATTGAAGGTGCTGATGAATATGAGATTGTAGATTATACAGGAGATTTAACAGAATTAACATTACCTGACTATTATAGTGGAAAACCCGTAACAAAAATTGGTCAAAATGCTTTTAGAGACGCAGGTTTAGAAAACATAACTTTTTCAAGCAATCTAAAACAAATTGATAACATGGCATTCTATGGCAATGATTTGGTATCAATTGAAATACCTGCAAGTGTTACTTCAATTTCTTATAATGCTTTCTTGTATTGTTATGATTTAGAAAAAATTACAGTTGACCCAAACAATACAATTTATGATAGCAGAGAAGATTGTAATGCTGTCATAGAGACAGCCACCGACAAACTTATATTTGGTTGTCAAAATACAACAATTCTTGATAGTATAAAGATTATAGGGGAATATGCATTTGAAGATGTTTCTTTAAAAGAAATAGTCATTCCGGATGGTGTTGTAGAAGTTCAGGCAGGGGCTTTTAGTGGCTGTATTTATCTAAATAATGTTACTTTAGCGGATAGTATAAAAACTTTTGGAGAATCGGTATTTTATGGATGTGTCAGACTTACATCAATCACCTTACCTCAAATAACAACCATTCCTGATAAAATGTTTGAGTCTTCAGGACTTGAAGAGATTACAATTCCAACTACTGTAACTAAAATAGGAGAGAAGGCTTTTAGTAGCACAAAAATCACTTCAATAAACTTAAATAATCAAAAAATTGAATTAGGAGAAGGAGTTTTTGATAGTTGTAGAAATCTTGTTTCTGTTGAAGGTTTCAGCGGAGTAACAAGTTTACCTGAAAGAATCTTTTACTACTGTGATAAATTAACAGACATAACTTTATCAGACCAAATTAGGTCAATACCAGAAAATGCATTCACATACTGTAGGGCCCTTACTAGTTTAACTCTTCCAACTTCATTAACTACAATTTACAATTATGCTTTTTTAAATTGCATGGTTGAAAGTTTGAGTTTACCACAAAGTGTTGAAGTTATATATCCACATGCTTTGTCAGGAGCATCAAATTTAAAGACGATAACCATACAAAACGAATTATCTTCATCAGCATTTAGTGCAATCACAAATTGTAGCACTTTGGAGACAATATACGTTCCTAGTGAATATTTGGAGTATTATACAGCAGAACTTGGACAGGATAGTACAATCAACATTGAAGTAATACAATAATCAAGAATGTGAAAACATTTCTAAAATAGATTTTTATTTCTATTATTGATAATTGCAAGTACTTTTTATAACTTTCTTATACAAAAAGACCGATAAGCGAAAATTTTGCTTGTCGGTCTATTTTTTATAAATTGCTTAAAACAATGTTATTAGTAGTCATAAATAAATTGTCTACCATTTATTATTTTTTAATCATATTTGCATGATTTGTTCATTATTAACTTCAAAAGCGAGTTGAGATTTCGTTTGTCTTGTTTGCGATATACAAGATAAAATGTAACCTTTGCTTCGTCATCTAAAATCGGCAAACTGATTCTATCAAGTTCTGCTTTGAGTGGGAGAGTGATGTTTGTTGAAAAGTTTGGAATTGTGGAAGCATTGACTATATTATATAAATTTTCCATGTCTTGTAGGAAAAATTTTGATTTTGGCAAGTTTTTTGACACGATATTATCCCAAATTCCCAAGTTATTTGACACAAGAAAAGATTGACCGTCAATTTCACTGAAATGGACTCCATTTGTCACGCCTGCCAAGAAGCATGTTCTAGGTACTGTGACATAGAGATTTTCTTGAAATGCAAGTTGCGACACCAACAGATTGTTATCTACTTTGGAATAGGTGAAGATAAAATCATAATTGCCGTTTAATAATTTATTAATTAAATCTTCCTGTGGTTCAATTTTACTGATAATTTGTTTGTGCGGGAAAGTGGAGAAAAGAAGATTTCCATATTTTATCATTGGACCTGGTGCAACTGAGCCTACATAAAGATTGAAAGAGGAGTTGTAAACGTAAACCGCTCTTTCTTTCATCGTCCTTTCCGCCTCGATGACAAAATTTGCATATTTGACAACTTCTTTGCCAGCATCATTTAAAGATAGTTTGTTTTTAGCGCGATTAAAGATTGGAACACCCACATATTCTTCCACTTTTTGCACAAGTTATCTTACGTTGGCTTATTCAAAGAGGAGTGATTGTTGTTTGCAAGTCAACTCACTTAGAAAGAATCCAAGAAAACTTCAATGAATTTGATTTTTCTCTCTCTAAAGAGGATATGGACGAGATTAAAACACTCGACACTGGAGATAGCCTGTTCTTTAATCATCAGGACCCAAAAATGGTGAAATGGTTCGACCAAATTGTTATGGTAAGACGAGACAATCAAGACTCTTCAAAAGAGAAGAAAAACTGGTAAAATGAGAAATAATAAAAGAGTGCTACCGACAATTATGCTATAGCGCTCTTTTTTGTAGTGTTTTACACTTTTATTTTTATGGTTTTTTGTTTTTTGTTGATTTTTTATTATTTAAAAGATTTTGTCTATTTTTATTTCAAACTTTTGCCGAGTTCGTATGCTTTATTCATGTACACAGAGCGGGCAGTCATTCCTGGAGTTCCACAGCCACGACCTAAAATCATTCCTTGGTCTTTAAAGTTTAGATAGCGAACGAGTATTTTGTAATGACTAACAAGTGCTTCAAAAGTCCAACTGTCACTATTCCATGCCACTGCAAGTAGTGCTGATTTCATATGTTTAGATTGCAATGAACCATTAAAAGCACAAAATCTATCAACAAATTTATTGATACTTTATCAACGGTGATATTATATAAATACTGCTCGCTCTGTGTCAATAAATTTTTCTTACACTGAACATTTTATTGAAAAAATATGAAATTTTATGGATAAATAAATCATATACTTTTTTAAAAATTTTCTAAAAGCCTTTAAGAAATTGACAAATATAAGTTAATATGGTAGAATATTAGACAAATCTTAATATTAGGAGGACTTATGGGGGATATTATTTTAACTGGAGATAGACCAACAGGTAGATTGCACTTAGGGCATTATGTAGGTTCTTTATCACAGCGAGTTGAGTTACAAAATTCTGGAAAATATGATGAAATTTATATTGAAATTGCAGATTCACAGGCAACGACAGATAATTTTGGAAATATACAAAAAATAAAAGACAATGTGCTTGAAGTGGCACTGGACTATCTCTCTTGTGGTATTGACCCTAAAAAGACCACAATATTTTTGCAATCTCAAGTTCCTGAACTAAGCGATTTAACATTTTATTACATGAATTTAGTTACATTGGCGAGACTAGAGCGAAATCCAACGGTAAAACAAGAGATAATATACAGGGGATTTAACAACACAATTCCGGTAGGATTTTTAACTTATCCTATAAGCCAAGCCGCAGACATCACCGCTTTTAATGCCAACATTGTACCGGTGGGGGAAGACCAACTTCCTATGATCGAACAGACGAGAGAAATTGTCCGAAGTTTTAATCGATTGTATGGGAAAACGTTAGTCGAACCTAAAGCAGTACTACCACAGAACAAAATTTGTCAACGACTGCCAGGCACCGATGGACAAACAAAGATGAGCAAATCAATTGGAAATTGTATTTACTTAGCGGATTCTCCAGAGGAAGTTCAAAGGAAAATCATGTCAATGTATACAGACCCAAACCATCTGCACGTCTCAGACCCTGGAGAGACAGAAGGTAACCCTGTGTTTATCTATTTGGAGGCATTTTCTAAGCCAAAACACTTCTTAGAATATTTTAAAAACAAGGAAACTGGCGAACTGGAGTATAAAAATTTAGATGAATTAAAGGCTCATTATCAAAGAGGTGGGCTGGGTGACGTGAAAGTCAAAAAATTCTTAAATTATGTTATTCAAGACACATTGCAACCAATTAGAGAGTTAAGACATAAATACGAAAAAAATATTCCTGAAGTTTATAGAATATTGTTTGAGGGAAGTGAGAGGGCAAGAAAAGTGGCATCTGAAACTCTTGCAAAAGTGAAAAAGGCAATAGGACTCGATTATAGAAGTGATATAGAATTAATAAACAGCCAATGTGAAAAATATGGCTCTATTACTTTCCAAGAAACAAAAAATTAAAAAATTATCAAAAATATTTACAAAAAAATGTGAGATTTTATTTCTCACATTTTTATTTTGTATAAATAATAAATATTGAAACAATTTTTATTTAAAAATATGCTATTATTTTTTTAAAATTAAATTTTATTTAATCCCAATTTTCAAAACTATCAAGGTCAAAAGTTTCTATATATTTTTTCTCTTTTTCTGAGCGGTGTTGTTCTAGTAATTTATTTTTTACTTCTTGAAGAGCAGGGCTTAAGTTTAGAGTAAAAGTTTGGGCATTAAGCAGACGTTTATTTTCATCCCAAAGGGTATCAAGTTGCCTTTGGACGTTTGCTCTTCGTTCTTCTACTGTCTTCAAATCATAGATAATTGTGCCATTTTCCATCATTTTTTCGCGAATGTGTTTCGCTGTATAGTTTTTGACAATTTTATATCTCCAAACGGCATTTGGGTCCTTTAGTTTTATTGGCATAGTAGGGAGAGGCTCGCCAAAAAGGGTCAACATATCAGATATTATTTTGCCGTTTTCGTCATAAAGTCTAACAATATCCTTAAATCCAGGATTGGTTACTTTTTCAATATTGTCTGAAATTTTGATTTTTGGCACCAACTCGCCGTTCTTCTCGATTGCGACAAGTTTGTAGACACCGCCAAAGACAGGATTGGATTTCGCTGTAATAAGGTTTTCGCCAACACCAAAGGTATCAATAGGAGCACCTTGACTTAAGAGGTTGGATATAACATTTTCGTCAAGAGAGTTAGATACGCAAATCTTTGCACCATTAAGTCCTGCCTCATCTAGCATCTCCCGTGCTTTTTTAGTCAGATATGCAAGGTCACCGCTATCTATCCTAATACCAGCAAGTGTTTTGCCCATAGGCTCTAGCACTTCTTTTGCAACCTTTATGGCATTTGGCACACCACTTCTTAAAGTGTCGTAGGTGTCTACTAAAAGGGTGGCATTGTCAGGAAATGAGAGGGCATAGGCTTTAAATGCATCATATTCGCTGTCAAAACTTTGGACAAAACTATGTGCCATAGTTCCAAGTACAGGCACACCATAGAGTTTGCCCGCAAGAGTACAAGCAGTGCCGACTGCACCGCCAACATAGGCATCCACCGCTCCCTCAACAGCCGCTTCACTTCCTTGAGCACGGCGCGTGCCAAATTCCATAACAGCACGGCCTTTTGCTGAACGGACGATTCTTGACGTCTTAGATGTGATTAGTGATGAATGGTTAAACATAACAAGAAGGGCAGTTTCAACAAGTTGTGCTTGAATTAAAGGTGCAACAATTGTTATAGCAGGCTCATTCGGAAGGACAACCGTTCCGTCAGGTACAGCATAGACGTCTCCAGTGAACTTAATTGTTCTAAGATAGTATAGATATTCTTCTGAGAAAATTTTTTGAGATCGCAAATATTCAATATCTTCGTCAGTGAAGTGAAAATTTTTAAGATATTCCAAACATTTTTGGACACCATTTCCTAAGGCAAAACTTGCACTATCTGGGCATTTTCTAAAAAACAAATCAAAACAGGCTTGTGTTTCGTGAGTGTTGTTATTAAAATAACCTTGTCCCATTGTAAGTTCGTAAAAATCAATTACTAAATTATCCATTTTTTTCTCCTTTTTATTGATAAATAATTAATTTTTAATTATTTTTATATTTTTACTATTTTTTATTTTTTTAAATCATTTAATTTTTTGTAAACTTGTGATTTCCCCTCTTCAATCATAAATTTAATGTTTTCGGGATTATTTCTAATATCTGTTCCGTGAATATTTATTTTATCTCTATCTACTGGGATAAAGGTACACTCAGGGAAATATTTTTCATTTAAATATCTATAACTTTCATCGGCATATTTTGCATCAATGCCTTTTACTTTTTCTTTGAATTTTTTAGACCATGTTTTTAGGTCATCCTTTTTTATTCCATGCTCGTCAAAGAATATAAAGTTGATATTATTATAATTTTTATAATGTTGCCTTATCCATTCTAGTCTCTCTTTTGGGGAGAAATACGGAAAATTCGCTTGCTCACATAGTGTTTTAGAGTGTTTTAAGTCTTCAGCAAGCACTATCGTCACTTTTTCACATTCACTTAAAGCCCTATCAATAACACTTAGATGACCTATATGAGGTGGCAAAAATTTTCCGACAAAACAACCATTTTTAAATCTTTTCATCTTCATCTCCCTTTAACTCTTTTAGTTGTTTTTCAAGTGCTTTAATCTTTTCTTGTTGTAAAAATATTTTTGCTTGCAGTTTTCCTTGTGCTCCCATTTTGCGAGAATTAATCAAAAGTTCAAGTTCTTCCAGTGAAACAGGTATAACTCCTATGTCCTCAAAGCCATCTAATTCTTGCTTGCCAATTTCAACTTCAGCCTTGTAAAAATCTATATTTTCATCTGTCAGCCCACATGAAGTATAGGCAGGGGTGGCGGTACGTTCAATTGATATGACCTTGGCACCTATTTCTTCTTGGAGTTCTCTTTTGGCAGTTGTCAATCCATCCTCACCATCTTCGATAAGTCCTGACGGCATTTCGTATATATAGTCATTGAGCGGGAATCTAAATTCACGTATTAGATAGACGACAGTTTTTCCATCTTTGTATTGATAGGGCAAAACATTGACTGCATCAACTTTTAAACTAGGTTCTACAATATCTGGAATCTCTTGCCTTGAAACGAGTTCATAATTTAATTCGCCCTTTTTCGTTTGATAGGTTGCTATATACATATTAAGAAATTTATTGTCTGTAATTTTCTGCACTTTTTTAAGTTTTGCCCTTTCTTCGCCTTTTCGTACAATACTTATACCGATTTTTGAAAAATTGTCTATGCAGTTTCGGTTGACCTCATCGGCATTATGATTTGGAGCATTAAAAGTATCAATCATGTTTTCATTTATTTTAATAGTTGTATCAATTTTTCTTTCGCTTAAATACCTTGCTAGACTATAGGCTAGGTCAGTCACACAAATATCAGAACAGCATCCACAGATTTCAATTTCAGAGAAATGATTGCTTGATATGAGTTGTTTAAACTCTTCTGTGTTAAATCCGTTTGTTGTATTTTTGTCGATGACTATCATCTGCTTTTCATAAGGCTTAAGTTCATCGATAAGTTCGCTCTCTTTGCTTCCCTTAAGACAATGAGGTGGGTAAGATTTAAATTCTTCATCGTTCATCTTGTGACAATCTCTAAATGCTATAGCCACGTCGCCTTGAGATAGTGCCTTTTTTACTCCTGCAACAATATTTGGCACAATTCTGTTTATGTTTTTATCAGAAAGAGCCCCCTCATTTACAAAACCGTTGACCATGTCTACTACTATAAATAATTTCATTTTCTTCTCCTTTTTAACAAACACAATTTTGTTTTGTTTGTTATTATTAATATGATAATAACATAATAATAGTAACTTGTCAACTATTTTTTGAAAAATTGTTGACAAAATATTAATTTTTTGTTATTATCATAATGAAAATATTAAGACAGGAGGATAGTATGGATATTTCTGTAGTTAATAGACTGATTGAGTGGGTAAAAAACTACTTGAAAAAAGCGAGTGCCAAGGGAGTTGTAATTGGAATGAGTGGTGGAAAGGATAGTTATGTGACGGCTGGACTTTGCGTAAGGGCATTAGGGGAAGATAAGGTTTACGGGCTTATAATGCCAAATGGTGATATGAAAGATTGCGCTATTGCAGAAGATTCATGTAGAAGTTTAGGAATTAATTATAGAATTGTTAATATTAATGATATATATAATCTATATATAAAAGAAACTCAAAAAATTTGCCCTGAACTTTCTCAAGTTACAACGATAAATATTCCACCTAGAATTAGAATGACCATGCTTTATGCAGTCGCTGGAAGCAAAGGCTACTTAGTTGCAAACACCTCAAATCTTTCTGAAAAAGAAGTAGGATACACAACCAAATGGGGTGACAATGTCGGTGATTTCGCTCCTCTTGTAAACTTTACCAAAAGTGAAGTGGTAGAGATAGGCTTACTGCTTGGTCTTAGAAAAGAATATGTTTTAAAACTGCCAGATGATGGTCTTTCTGGGAAAACTGACGAGGAAAAACTTGGTTTCAGTTATCAAAGCCTTGACAATTTCATACGTAATGGCGAGAAGAATGAAGATTTTGATAAAATTATAAAGATGCATAAACAAAATTTGCACAAACGAAAGATTGAAAGTTTTGATAGTGGATTAAAAAATTATTTTGATAAGGAACAATAAGGAGGGAAAATGGAAATATCAGATGAGGACAAAAAGTTTTTAGAACTTTATAGCGACAGTATCTATGAAAAGCCATCGGTTACTGTTGATGCCGTTATACTAAGGCTTGTTGATAAAGAGACAAACAATTATAGAAAATTGCCAGAGAAGAAACTGCAAGTTTATCTTTTAAATAGAAAGTATCCGCCATTTAAGGATAAATTTGCCATAGTTGGAACTTTTATAGATTTAAATAATGAACTTGCAAAGACGATGAAGTTGTGTGTAGAGAGTAAGGTCGGACTTGAAAACTTTTATTATGAGCAGTTGTATACTTTTGGCGAAAAACAACGTGACCCGAGGACACGGGTTCTATCAGTAAGTTATATGCTTCTTACAAATCAATCTAAACTTCATGGCGGAGAATGGTTTGATATTGATTTGAATAATGGAAAGATAAAACTTGAAAGTTTTGAAAATGGGTATAGGTCAGAACGAGAAGTTGGAATTATATTGACAAGTGGCGACACAGTTTTAAAAAACAATTTAATTGTAAAATCAGAGAAAAAAGGTATTGAAAGGGTAAGCGAAGTTGAAGTCGTAAACTCGGATATAGCATTTGACCATATAAAGATAATTTGCTATGCACTAAATAGACTTAAGAATAAACTTGAGTACACCGACATAATCTTTAATTTAATGAAAGAAAAATTTACTTTGACTGAATTAAAAAATAGTTATGAAGTGATATTAGGCGAGAGACTTTTGGATGCAAACTTTAGACGGAAGACAGCCTCGCTTGTCCTGCCTCTAAATGAATACACCCAAGATAAAGGACATCGTCCGTCACAACTTTTTAAACACAATCCAAACTGGAATAAAGATAATTTGATATAAATTAGAAAAAATAATAAAAATTAATAAAAAAATAGCAAAAAACAATAAAAAATAAAAATATGCTAAAATATAAAAAATATTGATAAATTAATAAAAAATAAAAGGAAAAATAAATTATGGCACAATTTTTTACTCTTGAAATATTAGGTCTTAAAAGACAACTCCCTATTCTTGCCTCGCCGTCAGGACAGATGATTGCTGGGTTTAACTGTGTTGGCGATATCGAACTTTTGGTGAAGTCGGCAGAAAAACTTGTTAAAATGATGAAAGATGTTGACTATAATATTGTACTGACAACCGAACTTAAAGGACTTCCAATTGCTCAAGAAGTTGCAAGGGTGGCGGGCAAAAATTATGTATGCTTAAGAAAACAAGCAAAATGTTATATGTTAAACCCAATAAGCACAAGCGGAGAAAGTATAACTTCTGGGAAAACCACGTACTATATTTCACAAAATGAACTAGAACAATTGCAAAATAAAAAAGTTCTTTTTGTTGATGATGTGTTTTCAACAGGCTCAACCTTTGACTCTATGATAAATTTTGCCGAAAAGCAAAATTTTAAAATTGTGGCAGGTGCGACAATATTAAGGGAATGCAAAAAGTCAGACATGAGTGATGAAACAAAAATAAACTACAAAGGGATAGATATCTATATATGCGGTTATCTACCACTAATGTAGTTATTATTTCATAGTATTTTCTAAGAAAACTGCTTGCAAGTGGAGAGTGAGGACTATTCGAATTTTATTTATTATTTTTAATATCTAAGTTTGCTTTTCGATTATTTTTAAGTCGCTAGCAAAGAAAATAACTACCAAGCAAATCGGTAGTTATTTTTATTGTGTTTTTAAAGTTTTATTTATAGTGAATAATTTTTGCATTAAAAAGATTTTTTGGTATTAAATAATAAAATATCAATTATTGATTACAATATTATCATATT
>CAJFOL010000040.1 GCA_904397185.1 uncultured Clostridia bacterium | reverse complement strand
TTTTTGTGTTATCCTAGGGCTAATAAAAGGGGAACTAATGGGAAGCAAAAGAGAGTATAAAGAACTATTAAACAAGGAAAGAGTGTATAGGGCGGTTGCTTCAAACCCAGGAGATTTAGTAACAGTACAAGAGAGACTTTTAAAGCATAGAGTTGTTGAATCAAGGTTAAAAATTAGAAATGCCATAAATTCGCTAGTTGAAGAGGGACGACTTGTGATTAAGGATAAAAAGATTTATCCAAATCCTAGCGAGATAAAACAGGGCAAGTTTATTCGCAGTGGCAATAGTGGCTATGTTGTTTTTGCAGGCGATAGTCATGAGTATTATGTTGATAGAAGCGATATGGCTGATGCGAGGAATAACTCTTTAGTCAATGTTAGTTTTTACACAAAGGTCACCCGACAAGGCGAGCAAAAGGCTATATTTGTTGTCGGACAGGCGAAACAAGAGGAAAGCACGGCAATGAAGGATGCGGGCGATGTCATCTATGGTCGTGTAATGAAGATAGGACATGACGACCTTGTGTTTATTGCAAACGATAGAAGACGGGCAAGAAAGCCGATACTCATTATTAATGATAAGAAAACACTTGCAAAATATGAAAACAAAATTTGTACTATGAGACTTTTAAGTCCAGAGGATGGCAATACTTCAGCATCTGGAGTACTTCTTGAGATAAAAGGCGAGGCAGGAAACCCAATTTCTGAGTATGATGCGATAGCCGAAAGCCATGGGGCAATCATGAGTTATGATTATCCTAAAATGCAGGAGGAGATTGCCAAAATTCCGAATGAGGTTGACCTATCAAAGTATAGCCTTTGCTCTGAGCAAGACTTAGGAAAAACAGATTTTGAGAAAGAACCTCTAGTCGATCTAAGAGACCTTGCTTTTACCACCACTGACCCTGCCACTTGCAAGGATATGGACGATGCTATATATTCCACTTTTGATAATGATGGAAATATTGTTGTTTATACCGCAGTTGCGAATGTTAGCAAATATGTCGACCTAAACAGTGAAATAGGGAGAAGATATCTTCAGTCAAGTTTTACAATCTATGCACCAAACAAGGCATACAACATTCTTCCGCCAGAACTTTCCACAAACATATGCTCACTCAATCCAAATGTCGACAGACTTGCCTTTGTTGTTAAGACTATCATTGACCCAAAGAGCGGGTCGCCTGTTTCAAGCACTATTATGGATGCGGTGATAAGGAGTAAGGAAAAGTATAGTTACGAGAAGGCTCAAGAGATTGTAGACGGAAATAAGGAGATATCAAAGACATACCTACTAAAAAAGATAACAAGCGGAGAACAACTCACTCGTGAGGAGCAGGTTGTTATGAACAAGGTGGCTTCCGACTTTTTGTGGAAGGGCTTTAAAAGACGTAATATGATTGAGTTTGACTCCGATAATGAATATGATATTAAGTTGAGTGACGATTTGTCGGATATTGTGGATATCACAAAGGAGAACCACTGCCCATACCATAAGGTTATTGAAGCATTTATGCTGACAGCAAACGAGGCGACCGCAGAGTTTACACTTAAGAACAATCTGCCAAGCATATACAGAGTCCATGACCTGCCAAATGAGGATAAGGTCGAACGTGCATATGAATTTTTCGGCTATTTGAATATTCCGTTTGATGGTGATTTATCGCCAATGGGGATAAAAAATATTATTGAAATGGTCAAAGGTACAAGCAAGGAAAAGATAGTAAACAACTTCTTAGTCCGTATGCAAAGCAAGGCAAAGTACTGCCCAACTGTAAACCCAGCCGATGTTCGAATGGTTGGGAAGCCGTCTCGTTCCAGAAAGGTCAAAACAGGTGCAAATCAGGTGGCGGGTATAACATTTGCCCATGAAGATACCCAATCTTTAGAGGGACAAAACAGTGCAATCATAAGCCATTTTGGTCTTCAAAGTCTGCATTATTCGCACACAACTTCGCCTATTCGAAGAAGTCCTGACTGGTTTGTGCATCGTGTAATACGTGCATATCTTAAGGGCGAGAAACTGCCAGATGAGGGATTAATCAAAGAGGCAGTGCTTATGGCAAATCAAATGCAAGATGAAGTCGATTGTGCTGAGCATGAGATAGATGACCTAAACTCTGCAATTTACTGTTCTCATATGATAGGTCAGAAGATGAAAGGGCAAATTTGCTCCTTTAGAAAACTTGTTGATAAAGGAACGATATCACCAGACGAAGTGGTGGTTGTGGTTGAAAATGAAGACAAGGGAATAAAAGTTGATTTGCCTTTATCTGAAGTGCTTGCATATAAAGGGTGCAGTAGCAAGAATATAGCCATTTCTCCAAGCGGAAGTGCAATTGTCAATAGACAGTCAGGTGCCCCTATCTTAATACTTTGCCAAGAACTTACATTTAAAATTACGAATAGTAACCGCATCACAAGACAGGTAAGCGGTAGCATGGATTTAACTTCTGAAAATGTTGTAGATGAAATAACTGAATTGCAAAGACATGAGACGTCTCATATTTCAAGCGGAACTCCTGTTGGGCAGAAGAGTCGAAAAGTTGTCAGAATGCATCAAAATCGTGAGTATAACAAACAAGTGGGAGATAAACAAGCCGAATTTAAAGAGAGAAAAGCCACCTATGGACTAAAATTTATAAACCAAATTGACTATAGCGGTTTGACGGACGATATGAAGCCGGAAGAGGCTTATGATGCAAACAAAAATTCAAGCAAAAGGTATAAGAGAAAGAAAAAAGAGCAAGAGACAAAAGCCCAACTTGATGAGTACAGGGCAGAGGTTTATGAAGATGAAAAATCAGATAATTAATGGAAAATATTGAAATTTTTAAGAAAAAACGTCAATTTATCATGAAATTTTATTAAAATGTCAAAAAATAAAATTTAATTTAAAAAAATAGATAAAATTTATGTAAAAAATTAATCCAAGCACTTTATATCAAAGTGCTTTTTTATTTGACTTTATTTGCAATGAAAATTAAAATATAGAGAGAGTATTTTTATAAATAAAATACCTTGATTTTATATAAATATTATGTGTTTATTTATAAAACATAAAAAGGAGAAAAAATGGCGAAATTGTATTTTAAATATGGTGCAATGGGTAGCAGTAAGACGGCACAAGCACTTATGTGCAGATTCAACTACATGCAAAAGGGCTTCAATGTATTTATTTTTAAACCAAAGATTGACACAAGGCATATCGAAGATGGCAAGGCGATGATTTGGAGTAGGATTGGACTTAGTTGCCCTTGCTACGAGTTTGATAGACAATCCAACTTTTTTGACATACGCAAAAATCTCAAAATAGGCATAGAGAAAGACGTAATAATCGTTGATGAATGTCAATTTATGACCAAAAGTCAAGTTGAGCAGTTAAAGAATATATCGCTTGATATACCTGTGCTATGCTATGGAC
>CAJFOL010000039.1 GCA_904397185.1 uncultured Clostridia bacterium | reverse complement strand
CGCTCCATAATGGTACCATCGCCAAGCGGTAAGGCCAAGGTCTGCAAAACCTTCATTCCCCGGTTCAAATCCGGGTGGTACCTCCAAGAAGAAAATTAGCGGCCATGTTGACCGCTTTTATTTTGAAATAAAATATTGGTCTTTTGTCAACAATGGGGGTGTAACTTTTTAAAACAATCTCGTAGATAAAGGTATTTATCCTCTTTTTTATTATACTTTTTCATCTATGCCACCATGAATATTATAGAACCAATATTTTTAAATTGTATTTTGATATCCATATATTTTAATACTCCATTAATCCCCTGATTAAATGTAAAAACTTAATTAAACTTTGCATACATAAAAAAATTGTCTGCCTTTTATAAAACTTTTTAAAAATACTTGATTTTTTATATTTAAAATGATATATTTAAATATGTAGACATAAGCATATCACTTTGTAATGTTGCCAAATCATGCCTCAAATTAACTATCATTGAAATTACACTATCGTGGCGGATAGGTGTCCTGAAAATGCTTGCATTTTAAGGGTGCCAGTGGCAGATGCGTAGGACTTAAAGTCCTGTTGCGAAAATCAAAGTTTGTGTCTTAAGATAAAGTTATTTAAAAATTTAATATGCCGGTGTGGCGGAATGGCAGACGCACAGGACTTAAAATCCTGAGTTCGCAAGGACGTGTGGGTTCGACTCCCACCACCGGCACCAGCAAACTTAGTTTGCATCATTGTCCGATAGAGTAAACTAAAAAAACAAAGTCTATCTCTGCTCTAACAAATACAATTAAAACGAGTTTTTTGTACTCTTCTTTTTTATTTCTTCATTTTTCTCTTTTCTTTTAACTTCGGATTATTTTTGGAATAAGAAAGAAAAAATAAGAAAGAAAAGTTTTTGAATAATGTTTACTTATGCGATAAAGATTATTATCCAAATGCACTCAAAAAATTAAATTAAATTGATATTACAATTAACGAGAAATCTAGAGATAATCTTTAAAATTACTCTTCCCCTATTGACTTATATGATTTTTTGTTATAAGATAAACTAAAGTAAAAAGTTAAAGGAGTTTAATTTGCGAAGTACTGAAAATTTGAAAAAATATATATCTTTTGAAGATTTAGCGAAATTGGATGAAAAACAAAAAATAAATGTCAACAGAATTTTTATCTTATCTTGCTATGCAAGGGAACAATTAAGTGAACAATATAATGAAAAGTCCAATCCTGATAGATTTAAAAAAATTGCAAAAATATATAGACGTCTACTTAAGGCTGATATGAAATTTGACCGCCCTATTTGGGGAATAGAGTTAACTGTAGATGAAATATTAGAAACATTTTCTAAAGAAGATGTTGGAAGTTCGCGTACTGCTTTTAGATTGCCTTTAAGTTATAAAGAAAATGCATCACAAGAGAAAGACCCTATGAAATTGGAAACTGGTGAAGAATTATACGAGTATTTAAAGGATAAAAGTGAAAAAGAAATTGAAGATTACTTTGTTTCGCGTGGTGCTGTCATTGAAGATGGTATCATGTTAAATAACGGGCTATCTACTCTTTATCGGATAGAAAAAGACTCGGTAGAAAGACAAAATGATGAAGAAGTATCTTATTTTGATGGTGAAGATGACGGACTTGAAAGATAAGGTAACTTAAGTCGTAGAAAAATCATCTACGGCTTTTATTTTATAAAATGTTTTTGCAAAAATCTTATTATAATTTGACAAATTTCCCTTTGTATGCTAATATATGAAAGTATATATAAAAGGATATTATTATGGCTATTGTAAAAAATGAAAAAATTACTTCTCGAGATGAAGATTTCGCTAAATGGTACACTGATATTGTAAAGCAGGCTCATCTTGCACATTATACTTCGGTAAAAGGTTGTATTGTTTTTGAACCTTATGCTTTCGCTATTTGGGAAAATATGCAAAAAGAACTTGACAGAATGTTTAAAGAAACTGGGCATGAGAATCTTTATATGCCTATGTTTATACCTGAAAGTTTGCTCTTAAAAGAGGCAGAGCATGTGGAAGGGTTTGCCCCAGAAGCCGCTTGGGTAACACATGGCGGGAAAAACAAACTTGAAGAACGTCTTGCTGTCCGCCCTACTTCTGAGACTCTGTTTTGTGATTACTATGCAAGCATAGTAAACTCTTATAGAGATTTACCAAAACTTTACAATCAATGGTGCAGTGTCGTTCGATGGGAAAAATCTACCCGTCCTTTCCTTCGTACTCGTGAATTTTTATGGCAAGAAGGTCACACCATTCATGAAACTGCCGAAGAAGCCGAAGAAGAAACACTACGAATGCTCAATATTTATAAAAAGTTCTTTGAGGAATACCTTGCTATCCCTGTTCTCGTTGGCAAAAAAACTGAAAAAGAGAAATTTGCTGGTGCTGAATACACCCTATCGCTTGAGGCACTTATGTATGACGGAGTATCTCTTCAGTCTGCAACTTCGCACTATTTCGGACAAAAATTCTCAATCCCTTTCAATGTTAAGTTTGTTGATAGAAATAACAAACTTCAAAATGTTTATCAAACTTCTTGGGGTGCAAGTTCAAGAATGATTGGTGCACTTATCATGGTGCATGGTGATGATAATGGTCTTGTTCTCCCACCTAAAATCGCACCTAAACAAATTGTCATTGCAACAATACGAAATGATGAAAAAGTCCTCGAAATTGCAAATAAACTAAATAGTGAGTTGAAAGCACAGGGCTATCGTGTTATTTTAGACACCTCAGACAAGAGTGCTGGATTTAAGTTTGCAGAATACGAAATGAAAGGTGTGCCACTTCGTATTGAAATCGGGCCTCGTGACATTGCGAATGGTCATGTTGTTATGGCTAGACGTGATAACGGCGAGAAAGAAACTGTTGATATTGAAAATGTTTGCGAAAAAGTAAAAGTATTGCTTGATGAAATACAAAAATTTATGTATGATAAGGCATTAAAACATACACGGGAGAGGACATATACCTGCACTGACCTTGAAGAAGTCAAAAAAATCATGAATACAAAACCTGGCTTTATCAAGGCTATGTGGTGTGGCGACCCTGAATGTGAACTTAAAATGAAAGAAATTCGCGGAATGAAATCTCGTTGTATACCTTTTGAAGAAGAACATATCTCCGACCACTGTATCGTCTGTGGTAAAAAGGCAAAACATATGGTTTATTGGGGAATACAATACTAATTTTTTGATAAAAATTTGGTGAATGCATCTTTAATTTTTATCAATTTTAAATATTATGATTTAAAAAAACATTATACCATTTTATTGTGATTATAAAAAATGCACTTAAAAGTGTTTGTTAAGGCCCTTAACAAACTTGCAAACGTGAGTTTGCAAAATGCCGTATAGGCATACTTTTATGTGCATTTTTGTTTTATCATTTTTTATGGTATATCATTTCTTATTTATTATTATTAAATATGGTATAATTTTTATTTATTTTTTTCTTAACATATTATTTTTTTATATTTTTATAAACATTTTTTCTTATTTTATTTGATTTTTTAATTTTTTTGATTAATTTTATTTAAATATAATAACATGCGGATTTATTTTATTATTTAATAATATTTATTAATTTCTTAAAAATATATAAATTTCAGATTTGATGATTATTTAATTTAACATTGAGCATCTTGAGTGACAGCATAGATAAATAACTTGAAATTCCCCTGCAAGTTCTTTGACCACCTGCTTTGCACAGGTGAGCATATTATCATCAAGATTGACAAAAGTATCATCGAGGATAACAAAAGGTTTCTCTTTTTTATAAATTTTGTTTATTAAACTTATCCTTTGGCAAAATGAAATGATATCTTGAAGTCCTTGTGAAGAATATTCAAAATCTTTGGTGCCAACGTTGGTCTGTTCTTTTACCGTCCATTGGTTGTCTATTACAAAACGTTTGACGTCAATTCCAAATTTCCCAAGGATGGAAGAAAACTCCCCGTTTATAGTGCTGACATATCTTGATGCGACATTATCTTTCGCCTGCAATAGATAATCAATCGTCTTTTCAATTAAGTTATATTTTGCTGATAGTGAAGAGAGATTGTCCTTCATTTGCTCAATTTGTGAGGCAAGATAATCTATCTGCGATATACTATTTTCAAGGTCGTTTCTTAAATTTAGTAACTTGTTTTCAATTGTATAAATGTTCAAGTTTGCACTTGACTGCTTATTTTTTATGCTTTCATAGTCATCACGACTTGGCATTTCTACGTTTTTATATTTTTCACTTAATATATTCTCTAATTTTTTAACACTCTCATTGAGTTCATCAATCTGACTTTTAAAATTTGTAGCAAGATTTACACTATTTTCTATCTTACTGTCAAGATTTTTCTCTTTCTTATCCTTATGAATTTTCAATCCTGCCATAACTACAATGGCTATGATAGACAATACAATTACAGGAATAAAAATCGACATTTGTACAACATTTAGTAGATAAACTATGGTTATTGTAACTCCAATAACACAAAACAGTGCAATTAAAAGTGCAAATATTAAATTAAAATTATTTTTAGGCTTATTATTTAAGTTGTCAAGTGCTTTATTTTGGATTGAAGTCTGCTTTTCATAAAGTGAAGTCACCTGTGCGGTTAGGTCTTTAATTTCATTTTCTATATTAACCTTGCTTTTATACTTTTCTTCTTGAAGAGAGAGTTTGTCTTTTTCTAATGCAAGAGTTTTGTCAATTTGAAACTTGCTTTCTTTTGCATTTAATAATTGTTCTTCGTACTCTTCAATCTCTTTGCTAAGCATGTTTGACCTAGTTTTTATTTGATTGAGTTGCATCCGTTTGTCCTCAATTTCAACCTTTTTTGGCAATTGTCTTTTTATATCAAGTCTCTTCTCTTTTAATTTTTTTATAGCCTTATCAATATTTGCAAGGTCATCTTGATACTTATTCACACCTGTTAAATTGGCTGTTAGTTCAGAATTTGATGCACTTTTAAAATTAAGTTGAGGGAAAAATGCTGTCATTGTAAATGAGTCCTCGCCTATACCGAAAAGTTGTTCGCCAAGCGATTTGACTTCATCTTTTGTCACTGAGTTGTTCGAATAATTTAATAGTTCAAATGTATCATACTCTGGAGATTTGCCAAAGGTCCGTGTAACACGGTAAATGGTGCCGTTCAATTCGTACTCAATAAATCCACCATACACACCGCCCTGCCATGGCATATACTTGGTCCTTACAGACCTGACCTCATCCCCTCTAGTTTTGGCTGGAATACCATAAAACATAGATTTTATAAACACAGTGAGTGTACTTTTTCCCCACCCATTTTCATGCATAATTTCATTTAATGATACTGTAAAATCTAAGTCTAACTGTGTTATTTTTCCAAAATTTTCAATGTGAAGTTTTGTAAGTCTCATATTGACAAATCATCTCCCCTTAGTGCTTCAATACCTATTTGACAGATCTTGTTTTTAGTGTCCTCGTCTTCATCACCCTTTTCGACTAACAACAAAAATTCTGCTTTAAAAGATAGTTCTTCATTTTTTATCTTTTCAAAATCAATTTGAAGTTTGCTTTTGTCAAGTATTTCTAGATAGAAATAGTCACTCGATAATTCATTTAATAAAGATGAAGGATATTTTTCACATTCTTCGCTATAGTAACCTGTCAATATAAGTCTAACTAAATCTTTTTGCTTGCAATCTTTAAGGCTGTCACTGACTTTTTTTAGTATATCCTTATAATAAATTAAACCTGTGATATCACACTCCACTATTTTATAGGAATAGGTGCAAAACTCTACAAATTTCTCTATAATTCCGTTTTCATCTAGTAAAACTTCTATATAACCTTTCGCTCCAACCTCATCAAAGCCATTTGAAAAGAGACTGCCAGGATAAGCCACAGGTATATCTCCAAACTTTGTAATCTCCTCGCTATGGATATGCCCTAAAGCAATATAATTAAACGGAAGAGAAAGATAGGAGTTTAAATCAACATAATCTCTGTCATTTCTATTTTTTATATCGCCATGCAAAAGTAAAATATTGCTTTTATTGGTGTCCATATGTTCAGCAATAAATTTTGGTGAGACTTGTCCCCAAAAAATGGTATTATTGAGTTGAAAATTAGGATTATTTTCGTCTAAGACAATAAAATTTTTAGGCATTTGAGAGAAGACAAATTTCTCATCGTGATTGCCTTTTATGTATAATACAGGACGTGAAAAATCTTCTACCGCCTTAAAAAAGTTGGTGACGACTTTGGATGAAACAGTTTTGCTATGAAATAAATCACCGCAAATTAATACTATATCATAGTCTTGATTGTATGCATCCTCAAAGAGTTTAGAAATGAGTAAGTTTTGTTCAATTTTAAGTTGATTTTGTTTGTCTAAACTCAATTTAACATTTTTAGCCCCTAAATGGATATCTGCTGTATGTAAAATTTTCATTATAACCTCTAATAAATTATAACAAAATAACACAAATTTGCAAACAAAAAACCTTAATTTTATTTTGCTAAAATTAAGGTTTGTTTTCATATTAAATCAATGCAATTGTAACATCAGAGTCTGAAGTGACTGTCATTATGCTACCCTCGTCCTGCTCATTGTTGACATTTATAAGTTGCGGATTGGTAAAATCATCAACTTGGAATTGTATATCAACTTTTGAGTTGTCACGGTTGCCGTTTGTGTTCAAAAATTCTGCAATACATTTAAAGCCACTTCTTATTCCTATGTCTATTCTACCTGACGATGATGAGAATATGAGTTGGCTATCAATCGCATTGCTATCATATTTGACATCTATATTTCCGCTCGTGGTTTTGACTATCATATCATTTGAATAATTGGTAACATTTACATTGCCAGAAGTAGTCTCAATGTGAGCATATCCGTCCATTTCTCCAATGGTTATATTGCCACCATTACCCTTAATAAAGACTTGATTGTCTTTGCTAAGCGAATTTACTGATACTGTTGAATTGTTTGCAAAAGGCAAATTCAAATCGCCGTTCATACTATTTACTCTTATTTCGGCACTCTCCATTTGCTGTACCGAATCGCTTGATGACAAGTTCCCATGTAGCGAGTTTATATCAAGATAACCGCTATCCATGTTTAACTTAATGTTCCCTGTAACTGATTCAACATTAAAAGCACCATTTTCGACATCAAAGACAATGTTGTCGACATTTGCCTCTTCGCCTGTGTAATTTATGCTATTTAATCTTACATTGCCAGATATTGTGTGGAATTCTATACTGTTTGTTATGTCATATTTGTCTATTTGCATGAAAACGGTACCAGAATTTGTTTTGATAAAAACGTCATCTAAGGTGTCATCAATATATGAATATAAATACACGTTGCCTCTATTGGAACGAATATCAAAGGAATTTAAACTAATAGAGTTTCGAAGTGCTGATACTGTCACGTCACTTACAAGTGCTGTTTGATTTGCTATCATAACATTACCACTATCAGTGCTTATATTGACTTTAGTGTTTTCAAGTGCATATTCGGAAGTTGATGGAACAATAATACTTATTACCATATTGTCATCAAAGAACAAAAAGCCCTCTGGTTCGTGTACTTCTACATTTAGTATTGATTTCTCTGCATCTGAGAAATAAATTTCATAGGTAAAATCTGTCCTATCACTTGCATAAGCAAAACCTTTGCAATAATTTTCAAATTTTATTGCATCGCCCTGAACTTGAATCGCTCTTTCAACCCTGACTGATGCTTTGTCACAGTTGATATTTATCTCATCTATAGTCGAAAAGTCTAACTCTTCTCCAGCAGTCGTCCTGTACTGATAGTCATTGTCGGTATTATATGTCATATACTGAAAGCCTATTATATTTTGGAATGGTGAAAAGAGCATTATCACTATTACAATTAAAAAGGCTGCTAATATCACTAAAAGCAATATAAGCAAATATGTCGCAAAGCCTTTCTTCATTTTATTATCCGCCATTTATCCTCCATATATATTATAGCATATATTATTTAATTTTACAACCTTTATCTAAAAACTTTTTTAGTCTAGGATGGCTTTTATTCTTCTAATACCACTTGACGATGATTCTTCTTTGATTATCTTAAAATGATGCAGTTCACTGGTGTTTTCAGCATGAGGTCCTCCACAAATCTCCTTGCTTACATCTCCAATGGTGTAAACTTTGACCTCTTGACCATACTTATCGGTGAAAGTTCCATGAGCCCCCTGTTTTTTCGCTTCGTCAAGGCTCATTATCTCACATTTCACAGGAATAGCCCGTTTGATTGCATCATTTACAAATTGCTCAACTTCGTCGAGTTCTTCCTTTGTCATTTTATGGTCTAAGTTAAAGTCAAAGCGGAGACGTTCTGGTGTTATGTTGGAGCCTTTTTGTACTACCTGCCTGCCAAACATTTTTTGAAGTCCTGCCAAAAGTAAGTGAGTCGCTGTATGAAGTCTTGCTGACTGTTTTGAGTCATCTGCAAGCCCGCCTTTAAATACTCCTGCCGAGGCAACTCTTGATTTTTCTTGGTGTTCCTTGAATTTCTCATCAAATTCTGCCCTATCTACCGTGTAACCACGTTCTTCGGCAAGTTCTTTGGTCAGTTCAAAAGGAAAGCCAAATGTATCATACAATCTAAACACCGCCTTGCCACTTAGTTTATTTTCGACCACTTGTCCATTTTGTAAAGCGAATTGTTTGTGCTTTTCAATGCCGTTTATAACTTTTTCAAATTCTCTATGACCTTCTTCGAGTGCCTTTGAAAACTTTTCAACTTCTTTGACAAGTTCATCCTTTATAAAATCTCTATTTTGCAGGATATCTTGATAGTCTTTTCCATACTCATCAACATATATATCAGCAATATCTACAAAATATTTGTTATCAAAACCTATATTTCTTGCACAGTTTACCGCACGTCTTATAAATCTTCTTAAAATATACCCCTGTCCAACGTTTGATGGTACAACACCATGTGCATCGCCAAGGATAAATACTGATGACCTTAAGTGGTCAGTGATTATTCTATATGAGCGTTTACACTGCTGACTTTCTTCGTAGCCTTTTTCTGCTTTGGTGCCTATGAAGTCGATTACCTTTTTTAAACAGCCCGAGTCGTACACACTTTGTGCTCCATTTAAAACAGTAACCGTTCTTTCAAGACCCATACCTGTGTCTATGTTTGGTCTTTCAAGTTTCTCTGCCTTTCCACCTGGAGTGCGAACACGATATTGCATGAATACGTCATTCCAAATCTCAAGATATTTTCCACAGTCGCATGATGGATTACATTTCTCACTGCACTTTGGTTTGCCTGTATCATAGAACATCTCTGTGTCTGGTCCGCATGGTCCGACACCACCACCAAGTGCCCACCAGTTGTTCTCTTTTGGAAGATAGTATATTTCCTTTATACCACACTCATGCCAAGCATTGTATGCTTCTTCATCCCTTGGTGCCGTCTCATCACCTGCAAAGACTGAAACGGCTAGACGTTCTTTTGGAATATTTAGGTATTCTGGGCTTGTCAAAAATTCAAAACTAAGTTTAATCATCTCTTTTTTGTCGCATTTGCCAAGTGTCCAGTTGCCAAGCATTTCAAATAATGTCAAGTGGCTTGAATCGCCTACTTCATCAATATCGTTCGTCCTTATGCACCTTTGAACGTCAAATATCTTATCACCTGCTGGATGTGGTTCGCCCAAAAGATAAGGCACAAGCGGATGCATACCAGCAGTTGTAAAAAGTACTGTTGGGTCATTCTCTGGAATTATTGAATAGCCTGGTATTCTTTTAAAACCATGTTTAGTAAAAAATTTTATCCATAAATCTTTAAGTTCTCTATCAGTTTTCATTTCGTCCTCTCTAATAATTTAACAAAAGTTATTTTAGCATAATATAGCAAAAAAATCAATCATTTTAGGTAAATAGCACCATACAAAAAATATAATCTATATAGGTTTTAATAGATAACATCCTTAAGGTATAACCCGTATGGACTCATGGTCTGTCCGCTCTTGCTTCGGTCACCTGTTTCTAGTGCAAGTCTAATATCCTCAAGTGATAATTTGCCCAAGGCATAATCTACAAGTGTCCCGACAATTATTCTGACCATATTATACAAAAAGCCACTGCCACAAACGTCTATTTTAATAAAATCTTCATTTCGGGCAATATTTATATCATAGATTGTCCTAACAAAATTTTCCACACTGGTGTTTGCCGAGCAGAAGCCTTTAAAGTCATGTTCGCCTATTAAAATCTTGCTCGCTTCTATCATCCTTTTCTCGTCAAGTGGCTTTTTTACAATACCGCATCGCTTAGACAAAAAGGCATTTTTTATAGGGCTGTTATATATCTTATAGCGGTAACATTTCTTATGAACGGAAAACCGAGCATGAAAATCGTTATCGACTTCGCAGGCATCTTTTATTGCAATATCACCTGGCAGGATATTGTTTAATATCTCGGGAAGTTTATCCACTGGAACAGGCAGTGACATATCAAAATGTGCCTTCTGTGCTAGTGCATGGACTTTTGCATCTGTTCGTCCGCTCCCGAAAAGTTCTACCTTCTCTCCGATGCTTGCTAAAATAGCCTTCTCTATCTCTTCTTGAATTGTCCTCACATTTGGTTGTTTCTGCCAGCCAAAATAATCACTTCCATCATATTCTATTGTAAGTAGTACTCTCTTCATATTTATATTATAATGACATATGCACAAATTAAAAAATGATTTTCAAACTTTTATTAATTTTATTCGCTTTATTTGACTAAACTTGCAAAAAAATATATACTTAAATGTAGGAGAAATTATGAAAAAAATTATCACTGATGCCTGCTCTTGTGTGGGCGAAATTGCTTATAAACTGTCTGAGGTAATTCCTATCTACCCTATAACACCATCAAGTCCTATGGCTGAATATTGTTCTACTCAAAATAGCAAGGGCAGAAAAAATATCTTTGGACAAAACGTTAAAATGATTGAAATGCAATCTGAAGGCGGTGTTGCTGGAACTATGCATGGTGCAGTTTTATCTCATGCTTACAGCACTACTTTCACTTCAAGCCAAGGGCTGTTATTAATGATTCCTAATATGTACAAAATCGCTGGTGAAGGTTTGCCTGCTGTTATTCACGTGTCGGCACGTGCAGTGGCAAGCCATGCCCTTTCTATCTTTTGTGACCACTCTGATGTTATGGCGGTGAGAAATACAGGCTTTGCAATAATCTCTTCCTCATCCGTTCAAGATAGTCACTATCTTGCACTGGCAAGCCATACTCTAGCAATGAAAAGTGGTGTCCCAGTACTGCACTTCTTTGACGGCTTTAGAACAAGTCACGAATATCAAAAGATAAATACATTTGAAGATAATGAGATAAAATCTGTTATAAAGGACTATTTTGAAAAGTTCAAGTCTTCATATCAAGATAAACAGTTTGGAACCGCTCAAAATCCTGATGTTTTCTTCCAAAACAGAGAGGCAAATCAATATAAATATGACAAAATTGGCAACGATTTGACAGAAATTCTTGAAGATATCAACAAGATAACTGGTAGCAATTTGGAGTTATACAAGTATTACGGGCATCCAAATGCAGAACACATAATTGTCGCTATGGGCTCATCATGTGAGACAATTGAGGAATATATAAATCAAAACAAGGACAAAAAGATAGGGCTTGTGAAAATTGTGCTTTATCGACCTTTTTTGCAAGAAAAATTTATTGAAAAATTGCCAAAAAGTACTAAGATTATTACAGTTCTTGATAGAACAAAAGAAAATGGTGCCACTGCCCCACTTGCCCTTGACGTTATGGCATCAATTTTAAAATACAACAAAGATATAAAAATTTTATCTGGTCGCTATGGTTTGGGCGGAAAAGACTTCACACCTTCATGTGTGGATAGTGTTTATCAAAACATGAATAGCACTTTAAAAGACAACTTCACAGTTGGAATTGTTGATGACATAAATAATAGTTCTCTACCAATGTCGGGCTATAAATCAAAAATTGACGACTTTCAAATTAAAATTTTTGGGCTTGGCTCTGATGGCTCGGTTTCTGCTAGCAAGTCTACGATAAAAATTTTGGGAGAAAACTACAACAAATATGTTCAAGGATATTTTGAATATGACTCGAAAAAGTCTGGAAGTTTGACAATTTCGCATTTAAGATTGTCTGATAATCCTATCAAAAGTGAGTATTTGATTACCGAAGAGGACGTAATTTCTATAAACAACTTCTCTTTTGTAACTAGATACAATTGTCTTGATGGCTTAAAAAATAATGGTGTTGTGCTTATCAATTCTATCTTCAACAAAGAGGAAATTGGCAAAGTTTTGCCTATTGGCTATGTAAACAAACTTAAAGAGACAAATGCAAAACTTTTTGTTATAAATGGTCAAAAAATAGCAAGTGAGTGCAGTCTCGGTTCTAAAATCAACATTATTATGCAGGCAGGTCTTCTCAAATGTACTGGGCTTTTAAGTGAAGACGATATCATAAAAGACCTTGAAAGTGATATTAAGAAATTATTTGCATCAAAAGGCGAAGAAGTCGTAAATAAAAACATTCAGGCTATGCATATTGCTCTTAAATCTATTGAAGAGGTCGACATTTCTTCGCTTAAAGGCAAAAAGTACAAGACAGAAATAGAATATGAAAATGATTTCTATCAAAAAATCATGAAAAAACAAAAAAAATTACAGGGCAACAGTATCCCTGTCTCTGCATTTAATAGCGATGGCTCGTGCGAACTTGATACCTCTCAATATGAAAAACGTGGCATTGCTTTAAGGTTGCCTAAATGGATAAAAGAAAATTGCATTCAGTGCGGACAATGTGTGCTTGCCTGCCCTCACTCGGCATTGAGTGCTTTGCTGGTCGATGAAAATGACGAGAACATTAAAGATAAGGATAGTTTTGTAAAAGCCATAGGTTTGAAAGGTAATCTTTTCAAAATTTTACTTTCACCCGAGGATTGTACTGGGTGCGGTGTCTGTGCTAAAACCTGCCCTGCAATCAAAAAAGCCTTGTCACTATGTGAAACAGAAGAGTTGCTGGAAGAAAAAGTACAAGAATACAATCAAGACAAAGACTACACCATGGTAAAACAAAAGTTATTCCCTCTTACTACCGCTAAGGGCTTGCAATTTGAAAGGTCGCTGTTTAGATTTAGTGGTGCCTGTGCTGGGTGTGGCGAAACACCTTATATAAAAATTTTGACTATGCTAAATGGGGCTAATCTCATGATCGCAAATGCAACTGGATGCTCGTCAATCTATGGTGGAACCTATGGCTCATGCCCTTACGGAAAAGACGAAAATGGAAATGGAATATTTTGGGCAAACAGCCTTTTTGAAGATAATGCTGAGTTTGGGCTTGGGGTTAAACTTGGAAACGAATACACTCAAAATAAAGACAAAAAAGTTTGGATTATTGGTGGTGACGGCTGGGCCTATGACATTGGTTTTGGCGGACTTGACCATGTCCTTGCGAGCAAAGAAAATGTCAATATTTTAATTTTAGACAATCAAACCTACTCTAACACTGGTGGGCAACAAAGCAAAGCCACTCCAACAGGTGCTAGTGTAAAATTTGCTGAAAACGGCAAAAATGTGCGAAAGAAAAATATAGGCGAAATTGCAATGACTTACAAAGATGTCTTTGTCGCTCAAGTTGCACTTGGAGCAAATATCAACCAAACAATAAAGGCATTCAAAGATGCTCAGGATTATAATGGTGTGTCACTGATTATCGCATATGCTCCTTGTGTAAATCAAGGGTTTGACCTATCAAATATGATGGGCGAAATGAAAAAAGCCGTTGATTGCGGTTTTTGGCCAACATATCAATATAACCCTATTGACAAAAAACTGACACTATTTAGTCCGCTTAAAAGTGATGATTATTTTGATTTTCTTAAAGGCGAAAGACGATTTGTCTCAACGATTGAAAAAGGCAATATTAATCTTTTAGAAAAACAAAAAGAATATGCCATCGAAAATTATAACGATTTAAAAAATATGTCAGAAAATAAATAAAAAATATAAATAAATTCTAAAAATGGCAGAATTTTTGTAATTTTAAAAAAGATAACTACCGATTAAACCGATAGTTATTTTTTATTTTATGCATTTTATTTAATTTTTTATTTTACATTATTTTTAATTTAT
>CAJFOL010000038.1 GCA_904397185.1 uncultured Clostridia bacterium | reverse complement strand
TGAGATGAGTGTGTAAAACACACAAATTCGCTAGAATTTATAAAATTTTATGCAAATAAAATTTTAACATCACATAGTTTATATTAGGTGCCGTAGATGCTAAATGCAACGTTACCACTATTACCCCCATTAGGCGAAACAACCAGCCATAGCCAGTACCTTCGTACCCAGCAATAGAATTTGGGCTTGCACCATTTGCCTCTGCATAAGCAGACCATGATCCAAACTAAGTTTGGTTAGAGCGGAAGTAAAGAATAAGCCAACAATCCAACAAAGCGGACAATCGTCGAACATTTGGTTCGCGGGCGACATTTGGTCGCAAAAAAAACACCATAGCATTGTCTTATGAAAAACTATGGTGAATTGTGCCTAATTTTATGATATTACTTTTATTTATTCTTATACTTTTTCTTTAACTTTTGTTGTTTTATCCATGTTGCCATGACAAGTTTCTTAGGGAGCATACTCACAAGCCTAACTTGACTTCTTGCAATAAATCCGCAAATAGAGAGTTCCTTTCCTTTTTTGCTATCCTTTATTGCTTTTTTCACAACATCCTCAGGCTTGTACATTGCAGCATAATAAGTTACGACTTCATTTTTTGCCTTTGTCTCCTTCGCTCTATCAAAGAAAGCAGTTTTAGTCCAAAACGGGCAAACACAAGTCACTTTTATCTTTCGAGATTTAAGTTCTTGATTAATCGCTCTTGCATAACTTACAACAAATGCCTTACTTGCACCATACACTGCCATATAAGGAATAGGTTGAAAGCCCGCAACTGAGGCAATTTCAACAATTCTTCCACCCTCTTTCATATAAGGCAAAACATACTCTGTCATCATAAGAAGGGCTTTACAGTTTAAGTCAACCATATTTGCCGAATCTTTGACGTCAATCTCATCATATCGTCCAAACTTACCAAAGCCCGAGCAGTTTGCTAAAAATTGAACATTTGGTTTCTCCTCTTCAAGCATCTTTACAATTATGTCAAAACTTTCCTGCTTAGTCAAATCTAAATCAAGACCAACAAAAGGTGTCTTGGTCTCCTCTTTAACCCTATCAAGGGCTTCCTGTCCAAGTCCTATTCCCCAAATTTCTTCATATTGTCCATCAAGTTGTCTTACAAATTCTCGTCCCATACCAGATGATGCACCTGTAATAATCGCTATATTTTTCATATTTTACTCCTTTTCATCGTTATTTTGTTGCTTTTTCTCTGCTCTTGCCTGCTTTTTGTTTGCTTTTTTGTCTTTTAACTCTTGCTTGGCTTGTTGTTTTTCAAGTTCTACTTGCATTATTTCATCGTCTTTTAATAGCATATCACCTATACGAGTCAAGACTGAGCCTACAACTATCATTATTATAAACGGAATTGCAACCATCCATGCAGTGAATGCACTTTCGGTGTCATGTTCCAAAAAAAGTACCAAAAATGTAATAAAAGATGCGAGGAACCCTGCAAGTCCTAAGCCCAAAGTCACACCACCAGAAATAAGATAGGTAAGTTTTATTTTCTTTGCCCCCTTCTCATCATGCTTCGCTCTTACGTGGTCATTGATTTTTTTAATATAACTTTCCATAATTTTATCCTATTTTTTTTTGTTTCTAAAATAATAATATCATAAATATATTCAAAAAGTAAACTTTTTAAGATAATTTTTCTTTTTATGTGACATTTTGCTCAAATTTATATGTTAAAAATAAAAAAAGCACAATTAAGTGCTTAATAATTTTCATTTTCTTCTTCAGAAATTTCGCCTATCTTTTTGACCACCCTTTTATCTTTCCATGTTAAATTACTGCTATGGACACTGTAAATTTTTGCAATATTTGGGTCAGATAGCAAAGCCTTTTGCACTTGTGCATATTTCTCATCAAAAATAATCTCGCTTTTAAGTCTATCACCAACGGCATACGTGTTGACACGTTTTGGGTTTAAATAAAATTCTATATATTTAGACAATGCTTCTATTCCCTGTTTATCATATGCTTTTAATATTAAATCTTTATGCTCAAGGACATCGTCTATATCTAAATACTTCAGCACTTTAAAACCATCTTTTTCTACTGCTGATGACAAAATTTTATAATAGTCAGGTGTATCTTTAGGTAAATTATACATGGTCTCCCAGCCAAATTTCTTTGCTTGCTCACACAAAATTTCAGTTGGCAAATTTTTAATTATCTCAGTAAATCTTTTAGAATTTTGGTCTCCTTTGCCTACGATGTTATATAATACCCCTACAATATTACATTTAGGAAATTTCTTCTCTATCTCTTTTACAAGTTCAACGGAATTAAATAGGTCTTTAAATTTACTAAATTCTAGCAAATAATCTGTAAAAGACTTCCCTTCCGTGTCATCACCTAGCACTATTTCTAAATATTTTAATGCGAAACCTTGATTATGTCTTAATTTTATGTCAAAGTTAGAAAAAACTAGGTTGAGTTTTGGATTGGTCTGAAACAGTCTTAACATAAAATTCGCATCGGATAGTTGCCTTTCGGTCAAATAAACAGAATCAATGTTTAGCCTTTTCCCAGCCTTTTTAATAAATGCTATGATTTTTTCATTTACCTCGTCATAACTATCATCTCTTTTTATCTTCGCTTTATCAAAAAACTTCTTCGTCTCTTTATCATATTTAATAGTCTTTCTTTGATACATTTTCTCTCCTATTCTTGGAATTATACCATAAATTGTGCCTTTTTTCAATAATATTTTATGCAAAATTGGGATAAAAAAGATTAAATTTATTATAAAACGAAAAAGTGCTTGCAAATTTTCAAACTATTGTGTATAATAAAAAAGTATCAAAAAAATATGCGGATATGGCGGTTCGGGTTCCCTTAAAATCTTTGTTTTAAGGGTGAAAGTGGCAGACGTGCTGGATTTAGATTCCAGCAAAAATCATTTGGGGTTTTCGTCTGACATTCCGCCAAAATATACCTAAACAAAAAATGCGGATATGGCGGAATGGCAGACGCGCTGGATTTAGGTTCCAGTCCGAAAGGGTGCAGGTTCAACTCCTGTTATCCGCACCAAGTTGTTATAAGTCTTATAACTTAAGGCTTATAGCATTTTTTATTACTCTTTGTAAAAATTCAGTCTGACACAACTTTTTGCATAAAAAGCACAAAAAATGCTTAAAAAACTGTGTCAAAAACTTAGCACTTAGAATTAAGTCCTCTAATCTTGTAGTTAAGTTTTTCTAAACATTCTTTTTGTGTTTTACCATATACAATAACAATATTTTTATTTTTGGTTTTTACCTTTCATTTCTTTTAAATTTAGTTTTATTTTTTATTTATTTATGCTTATTATTTATTTTAATTTTTTATTG
>CAJFOL010000037.1 GCA_904397185.1 uncultured Clostridia bacterium | reverse complement strand
CCTTGTTTCGCTCCGCATAGCGGACAAACTTCCCATGCCTCTTTGTCAAAACTAACATATCCACAGGCTGGGCATATCCAAGCCACCTCTTTAGCCTTTTTGTACAGTTTTTTGTCTTTCATTTGGTTGTAAAGTTCTTGAAATACCTTTGCATGCCTTACTTCGACCTCACCTATCATTCTAAAGAGATCGGCAATTTCATCAAAACCCTCTTCTCGAGCAGTTTGTTCAAATTCTTCATAGGCTTTTGCCTCATCAAGTTCATCTTGGCAAAGAAGTTGTAAATTGGTTAAAAGGTCCCACTTTTCTTTGAATGGAAAACCCGCACACACGTCAATATTATCAACCTGTTTTAGTTCTGCATCCTGCAACTTCATATAAAGCACACGGGCATGATTAAACTCTTGATAGGCTATTCTATCAATCAAAGTTGCAATCGCCTCATACCCATTATAGCGAAAGCCATATTCGCAAAATTCATATCTTGTTCTCGCCCCACACTCAGCCATATAAGCCCTCGCAAGGTTAGAAAAAGTCTTGCTATCTTTAAGTTTCATTTTATACCTCCAATCACTATTATTTGCAAAGTCAAGCGAAATATACACGGACATTAAAAAAGACATAATTTTAAATTTAACTATTGAAAATCTTTTAGTCGTTTGATATAATAATGCCATAGGAGTCAAGATGATAGATTTTAATTCATGTTCACTAAGTCAACTTTTAAGTATGCTAAGCCCTCAATTTTATTATTATGTGCAGACAAAGGAGCAACTTATGTCATATGCAATCGCATTATATCATCGTGCTTGCAGTGATTTGGGCTGTAAAAATTTTGGATATGTAGAATTTGCCAGCCTTATTAAAAACATATATGGCTCTTATGACCAGTTTACAAACAAAATGAGATACAATAGTCGTCCACTCGAATGCTTTGACCTATGCAAAGCCCAGAACAATCTTTTCCTACCATATAAAATCGCACAAGCGGGCTTACACGAGGCGAGACACTTTGCACAGCATAACAATGGTGAAGCCGTGCCTAAATTTATACGTAGATTTGCTGTTTTCGGTAAGGTGTTTGACAAATTTACAACATCTGAAGATATTGATTATAGCACCAACCCATTAGAGGTGGATGCAAGACACTATGCCTATAGCACTCTCTTACAGTATCCTCACATAAAAAAGTATATTTCTCACCAGAGATATATAGACTGCGAGAGGAAATGCTCAAGAGGTTGTTCGTCTGTTTACTATGCATATTATAAAGTTAAAAGTGCTTTAAGCCATTATTACGGGAAAATAAATCCCAAAATAGTCAAAATTATTGATGATATGGGTGCCTCTTGCATTGAATTTTTGCAAAATCATAATATTGACCCACAAGCCTATAACAATATGGCGGTTCAACTTTCAATCAGAAATGAGCACGTCCGTAACTTTCGTTATAACGACAGAGAACAACAACTTTTGAAAACTGAAAGTGAGGCTTACAACAAACATTTTGCAGACATCATCTTTAATGATAAGGTTGTTACAAGCGAAGAAATACTCAAGTGCCATGACAGAATGTTCTCGCTAAAGGCAAGACCTGAAATGATAGACCAAGCCTTCTATGGCATAAAACTCAACACCTATAAGGTTTTGGAAACACGTGAAATGTATAAGGAGTTTGCTCCAAAGTTTGTAGAACTCCTTTCGAGCGACAAACCTGCACCTATGCCACCAATAGACGAAATCTCGTACATAAACCAATACCACAAAAAAGATTGATTAAAGCCAAACACACTGGACTTATCCAATGTGTTTTTATTTAATAATACCGAAAATAATATTTGATTTTTGGTAAAAAATGATTATAATATATGTATTATGGAAAGATATGATGCAATAGTTATTGGAGCAGGCCATGCGGGATGCGAATCAGCCCTCGCCCTTGCTCGAACAGGGAATAAGACACTTCTTCTTACATTGTCACTGGATGCAGTGGCTTTTTTGGCATGCAATCCGTCTATTGGCGGAACGGCAAAAGGTCAACTCGTCTGCGAAGTGGATGCCCTAGGCGGCGAAATGGGCATCAATACAGATAAGACACTTATCCAACTTCGTATGCTCAACAGTGGCAAAGGTCCAGCCGTGCAGAGTTTGCGAGCCCAAGCGGATAAAATTGAATATCACAACCAAATGAAACTGACACTTGAAAAAACAGAAAATCTCTATCTTAGACAAGGCGAGGCGGTCGATATTCAAGAACTTGACAGCGGAGAAAAAATTGTCACCACAGCCGTTGGGCAAACTTACGAATGCAAAACGATAGTCTTTGCAACAGGTGTGTACCTAAAAAGCAGAATAATCATTGGAGATTACACCAAGGACTGCGGTCCAAATGGTTTCTCAAATGCTCAAAAACTTTCTGATTCTCTAAAAAATCTTGGCATTAAACTCTTAAGATTTAAAACAGGGACCCCTGCCCGCATAAATGGTCGAAGCATAGATTACTCCTCTCTCGATGTTCAAAAAGGTGAAGACAATATCCAAAATTTTTCGTTTATTACCAAACATAAACCAAAAAATAAAGCGGTTTGCTACCTCACGTACACCAACGAAACCACTCATAAAATTATCCGCGACAACCTTGACAAGGCTCCTGTATTCTCTGGGCTAATCAAAGGTATTGGTCCTCGCTACTGTCCATCAATTGAAACAAAAATTGTAAGATTTGCAGATAAAGAAAGACACCAACTCTTCCTTGAACCCGAATCTCTATCCACTCAAGAGGTCTATATCCAAGGCTTTTCTACTTCCATGCCTGCAGACGTGCAGAAGGAGATGATTCACTCAGTCAAAGGGCTTGAAAAGGCAGAGATTATGCGTGATAGTTATGCCATAGAGTACGACTGCATTGAGCCAACACAACTGCTCCCAACACTGGAACTTAAAAACCATCCTGGGCTTTTCTTTGCTGGACAGATAAACGGAACTTCTGGCTATGAAGAGGCGGCGGCACAGGGAATAATCGCAGGGATAAATGCAAATCTTTACCTAAAAGGCAAAGAACAACTCGTGCTAAAACGAAGTGATGGATACATAGGTGTGCTGATTGACGACATTGTCACAAAAGGCACAAATGAACCATACAGAATGATGACTTCACGTGCCGAATATAGACTCTTGCTACGTCAAGACAATGCTGACCTTAGACTGACCGAAATAGGCAGACAGGTCGGGCTGGTAGATGATAAAAGGTGGAAGATTTTTTGCAATAAAAAGAAAAAACTCGAACAAATCTTCTCTCTTTTAAATACCAAATATAAGGTAGATGACGTCAAAGATTTCTATATTGAGAACGGTGAAAATCCACCTAAGGAAAGTGTCACAGTCAAAGATATGCTTAAACGAAGTAGTATCAATGCCTTTAAAATCAATGATAAATTCCATATATTTGACGGCTTTTCTTATGAAATAGTCAATGAACTAAATATAACCGTTAAATACGAAGGTTACTTAAAACAACAACTCGAAGAAAT
>CAJFOL010000036.1 GCA_904397185.1 uncultured Clostridia bacterium | reverse complement strand
TTTTAGCCCTTGTAGACACTAAAATGGGGTATCAAAAATATTTTTTTGATACCCCATTTTACCCCCCCCGCCTTTTTTGTCAAGCATTTTGACCCACTTCGAATAAATTTTTTCACCAAAAAAGGCTACTACCCTTTACTACTCCGAAAATTAAGAGGATTTTTATTTAAAAATGAGAAAAATTGGTCTGTTAGAGCGGAGATACAGCCCATATCTAAAGAACGCTTAAGCGGACAGTCGCCGAGCATCTGGCTCGCAGGCGGTGGTATCTGTAACCCAAAATAAGGATTTATAAAAAAATCTCAAACCTAAAAGGTCTGAGATTTAAAATATTGTTATTCTTAATTTTTGAATAAATTGTTTTTCCTAACTATATAACAGTTGTATTTTTTACTATATAAAAGTTGTTGTTTTTAATCTTATAAAAATGGCTATTGTTTTTATATGCAAATTCGGTGTTGTTTATAATATATACAATGTCTTAAAAACAATAGATTTATTGTTATAGCCAACTGAGTAGGAGTTTGACTTCTCGTCATAGGTTGCAATTTTTACTCAAAATTTATTTCTCTCAAAATATATTGTTTTAAGGCTTGATACTCCTCTGCATCAATGACACCCTCTTCATAAAGTTTCTTGGCATCTGCGAGTCGTCTATACTGAGTTGAAGGATTGTCTATCCTATTATAGTATATCGCACCATAATCTGAACCTATACCGACAAAATAGCCTATTACGGTCAAAATTACAGGGAATATTCCGCCAAAAATGAATTGTAATGCACACATAAACGAAAATGAAGTGATATGGTCAATGAGTTTGTCTTTGCTATATTTTGAATAAGACTTGATTTTTATGCCAACAATGATTGCAATTATCCCTATGATAGGCACAATGATTGAACTTATGATAATTTTATTTCGCACCGAGTTGTAATCATCTTGAGGGCTTAAGATTAGGTCCTCTCTTGTCACAAAGACAATAGCAACTATCGCCATAATCAATATTGCAAGCACACCAAAAATCATGGACAGATAACCTGACCAAGAAAACCATTTATTGTTTACCATACCTCTTTTGTATCTTTCGAAGACTGTCTTTGTATAACTGTCAATCACTGCATCGTCAACGACAAGGTCTTCTTTGCTTACATTTGATTGAGTGCTTTCGCGAAGTTCTCTTTTTATTTCTTCTTTGAGGTTAAATTTTTCTTTATCCATGCCTATATTATAGCATAAAACAAATCATTTGTAAATATCTTTATGAGATTTTCATATTAGGCGAAATTTACTCAAGTTTACGTTCGCCACGGAATTTGGTCATATTTGTAAGCACTTCATATTCTGTGCTATCTATAAGTGGTGCCAAAGTGCTGGCATTATCCATTATAACCACCTTATCGCCTATTTTGCAGTTAATATCACTGACATCGACCATAAATGCATCCATGCAGATATTGCCGACATTACAAGCCGTCTTGCCGTTGATTTTAACTTTAAGTTTGTTGGATAGTTTTCTTGGCAGTCCATCGCCATAGCCAAGCGGAATAGTGGCAATCGTCATATCGCTTTTTGCCGTGTAGCCACAAAGATAGCCTATATGCTCGCCAGCACTAACCTTTTGAATATCGACAATTTCGCTCTCTACTCGAAGAACCGGTCGTACAAATTCGTTCCCATAGCCGTACATTTCAAGCCCTACCCTAAACATATCGGCATCAATATTTTCAAATATGCTCTGACCGCCACCAACATGAGTAAGAGTATTCCACTCCTTAGGCAGTTTCTTTTTAAAGCGATAAAATTTCTCCTTCTGCATATCTGTATAATTTCGGTCAGTGGTCAGCGAAGAGAAGTGGGTATAAAGTCCTGTGAGAGGAATATTTTTCCTTTTTAAAAATGAGAGTATTTTATCAAACTCCTTCTCGGTCTTGACACCATAACGGTTCATCCCTGTATTTAGGCAAAGATGCATTTTGGGTTTTAGGTCGTTCTTCTGCGCAATCTTGACTATCCTCTTTGCATCATACAGCGAAAATAGAGCAAAAGACACATCATTTGCCATACAAACCTTGTAATCTTCGCAGGCACCGAATACTATTATATCCTTATTTGTATATTTGCGAGCAAAAAGGGCTTCGCTTTGATTTGAAACACCAAAATAGTCCACTTTATCATTCAATATGGATATTATTTCCCTCTCGCCATGTCCGTAGGCATTGGCTTTTATCATAACGCAAGTCTTGTGCTTTGATATTTCTTGAATTTTTTGCAGATTATACAGCAAATTTGATTTAGATAAAAAAATTTTTGAGAACATAGTTATATATATTCTCAAAAACCTTTTGTTGACATAAATTTATACATACTCTGCGGACAAATCAATGCTCCCGTTTATACCATTTTCATACAAAATTTCAAGTATCTCCCATTTCTCATAGAATTTGGTCGCATTCTTTTGGAACCTTTCTATCTCCTCTTCTGTTACACTTTCATCCATGGTGTAGACGTCTGTGATATTTAAACTATAAATATCATTTGTAAACATACCATTCAAATGAGACACGAACAGCGAGTCCTTTATTTCGTCCGAGAATACAGAGTAACCTAAAAGCAGGTTTGTGTTATATGGCAGACCATATAAGTCACATATGGTAGGCAGAATATCGTATGTGTTACAGAAAGTGCTGTTTACTTCACCCTGCCCGCCTGTAAGTTTTGGACTGTAGATTATAAACGGAATGTTGTATGCAAATGTGTCCTGAAAATCTTGTTTATCAATACCCTTTACTTTCAAACTCAAATCATAATAATATGTATTATGGTCGGCAAATAAAACTATTGATGTATCCTCGCTTCGTCCCCTCTTTTCAAGTTCGTCTATCAAATTTGCAACAGTTCTGTCAAGGTCAATCGCTGAGGATTTATAGTGATAGAAATAGTTATAGTCGGTCTCATCTTCTGGTATTATAAATGGTGTATTTTCGCTAAGCCATGCACTATACTCATCAAAATTGTCAAGATATGTTTGGTAATACTCTTCATAGTAAGGGTTATCATAAGTGTAAGGTCCGTGAGTTGCCATAGTGGCTATAAATGAGAAAAATCTCTCGTTTTCTGGGATAATCTTATCCATTAAATTAACAGTAAAATCGTAATCTGTTATCCATTCACCCCATGCTCCTCGTACTTGGTCGCCTGTGTAATCTTCAAGCATAAACATATTGTCAAAGCCCAGCCCATCTATGTGAGTTATATCCCGCCCATAGTATGTACGTGTATTCTGATGGAAATATGTGGCAACGGTTTCTTCATCAGAAGTCGCCTTGAACACTTTTGGAAGTGCATAGTCAAATGTGTAACCATTGTAAAAAGCATCAGATAATGCAATATCTTTTGGCATGGAGCCATTTAGGACTATGCCCTCGCTGTTGTTCGTCCTATTTCTAGCATAAAACTGAGTAAAGGCTATTGAATTGTTGCCTGTGGCAAGGCTATATAAAGTTGGAGTGTTGAATGGGTCAATTGCAAACCAATCCGTGCTTTCACACAAGATAACAATCAAATTATCACCATATAATGGTGCGGTCGGGTCCTCAGCATGATAGCCTGAGTCTATGTAATCTACATAACTTTCATATTCTTCTTCAGTAGTACCCTTTCTAAAAATTAAATTTAATACACTTTTGGTATAAAAACCATAACTTCCAAATTTTTTGTATGCTTCAAGTTTAAATTGGAAGTTATCCCAAAGGTATTTGTCACTGCTTTCTATCTCGCTCTCTTCCGCCGTTGCATCGGCTAATGAATATTCTTGAAGTCCGTACAAGCCAAAACCTGCCGATTGAAAAAGAATAAAGAATGCAAGGACAATAACAGGCATAGAAAAATTTTTGATTGTAACCGTCTTTTTGTTGTATTTCATAATCAAACAGGTCACAATAACCATTATGGCAAACACACCTATGTGCAAAAATGTACCACCCCAGTCAATAAGGTCTGCTGTCAATGCACTCGTTGCCTCCGCTCCAAGTTTAAAAAGGTCTATTGATAAAATATCACCAAAAATATTGTACATAGTAACATTTACCACATTTAAGCCAACTTGAATTAAAAGTAACAGATAAAAAAGGATTTGCATTGCGATTTTGTTATGTACAACGTAGATAAGTCCTGCGAGCATTAAAATAATAGCAAAATCAAATAAGAAATAAGACGGCAATACCATAAGGTTACCGCTGGCATCATGGAAACCTAAATACAAAAAGTTTACCATTTCTAAAATGATTGCATAGACTATAAATAAAATTGGCAATAAAAAATTATTGGTAGACAACTGCTTTTCTTTAATTTTCATCTTTCCCTTCTTATGTATATAATTATCCTATATATATTATGTACACATTATACAACAATAATATTAAAAATGCAAGATGTTTTTGATTTTATGCATAAAAAAACAACCAAAAATGGTTGCCTTTTTAAAATTATTCTGATTTTATTCAGCAGAATGAATTGCTGTAATCATTTCTGAAAAGTCAATTGTATAAGTAACAACTGCTGGTTCTTCGTCAGATCCTTCCTCAACTGGAGAAGTTACTTCAATCTTCCATACAGGCTCTGCTGTGTGGTCTGCATCTACATAACTTCCATCAATGCAAAGGAGATATTCTCTAACTCCCTCTGTGCCTGTATATGAACTTGCTTTGTCAGCATCAGTAAGTGCTACGTCAGCATTTTCTACCCATGCTCTTCTGATTGTAGAACCTGTTTCCATCTTTATGCTTAAAATAATATAGTGAGAACCTGCATACTCAGATGCACCACCATAGAAGGCTGCTGATTGTGCTTCAGACATTACGGCTGCACTTCCAACTGCTTTATAAGCATTTGTTTTGGCATCAACCACTTCCAAAGCGAAGTCGTCAGTGTTTTCGAAATCAGCAGATGGGATGCCTGCATCTTCATTTCCGCCAAAATTCACAACATAGTCAGTAGCATAGATGTCAGGTTTTTCATTTGTGGTCTTTTCGCCACAAGCAGTCAAAACAAAGCCAGCAAGGACAACAAGTGCTATACAAGCAATTACTGTCAAAAAACTTTTTGAAACTTTACTTTTCATTTTTTCCTCCTTAACTATAGGTAATATATCATATAAATATTATTTTAGTCAAACAAAAAATAGTATTTTTATGAATTAATTTATTATATAACAAAAAAAATCTTTTTATACATAAAAAAAGTGTCTATAAAAGACACTAATTTTATTAAATTTTTTAAAAGCACATTGGCAATATAATAGCCACTATGACAATCAACAAACAAATTACATAAAGCACTTTCCAAACCATTTGCTTAGGTCTTACATATCGCCATGCAAGTACTGCAACAATACCTATCATAACTGCCGCTGCTATACCTTGCAAAATTGTAATAACAGTGTTAAGTTTGTTTGCATCAATGGCTGTCAAAATAAGTGATACAGCATACAAGAAAGTAACTGCTACTATTGTCCAAAATGAAATTTTGTTAAGTCCCCAAACGGTTTTCTTTGAAGAATTGGAAGAACTTGATTTTGTTGTCTTTGTTGACTTTGATGAAGTTTTCTTTGTTGCCATTTTTTCATCCTCCTACTGTTTGTATTATACTCTACTTTACCTTTATTGTCAATGTAAAAATCAAAAATTTTCTATTTTTCTTCAATTTTATCAGCCATCATCATTAAATAATTTAGATATTCTCCCCACCTATAACTCCGCACTGGCATTGGACGATGATTTTTAAAATATAGTACAAGAGCAGGCTTTATCCCATTGTAGTCATCTACAAATTTGTAACCTGTGAGTTGACCTGATAAAATTAACTTTTTTATTTGTGCATGATAGTTATAATATCTCATATCTTTATTTTCTTTATTTTTTATGATTTAATACATTAAATTTTGCAATAAATAACAAAAATTCATGTTTTTAGCAGATAGTGTCTTAAAAAAATTATCCAAGTGCGACATCCAAAATCATCATAATAACAAATCCGACAATAAAACCTATCGAGCCTATTGAACCGCTTGTGTTGTTTTTCGCATCGGGCAGGAGTTCTTCGGCGACAACAAATAGCATGGCACCAGCGGAAAAGGCTAAAAACCATGGCATTAGGTGTGACAGGCTGGTCGAAAGCCAAATACCAATAAGAGCCATAATAGGCTCAACCACCCCGCTGAGCGTACCAAATAAAAAGGCTTTTTTGTTTGAGCCCAGCCCCTCTTTTAATGGAAGGGTCACCGCGGTACCTTCTGGCAAGTTTTGAAGTCCTATCCCAATTGCAAGCCACAATGCCGAGTAAAATGCAGACATTGAGCCGATTGAAAAAGCATTTCCAAAAGCAAGCCCAACCGCTAAGCCTTCGGGGATATTATGAAGTGTGACTGCCAAAAATAATTTACTTGATTTTGACAATGAATATTTTTTCACTCTATTTTTTGAAAAATATTTTAAATTGTTCGAAAAATTAAATTTTAATACTTTTTTATCATTTTTTAATGAATTTTTTGATATTTTAATCAAATTCTTATTAAATTTATTGTTTCTATCGCGAGAATTTAACATTTTTGGAATCAATTTATCCATCACTATCAAAAACAAACAACCAAAGACTATCCCAAAAGCAGACGGCACAAAACTAAACGAGCCTAAATAGGAAGACTGCTCAATAGATGGTAAAATTAATGACCAAACTGAGGCGGCAATCATAAGCCCAGAGGCAAACCCTAAAAAAAGACTGTTTATCTTTTCGCTTATAGGCTTTCTAAATAAAAATACTACTGCCGAACCTAAAGTTGTCATTAAAAATACAAATAACACACCTACTAAAGTAATTGTTATCTCGTTCACACTTTGCTCCTTTACACACTCCCCCTAATATCATTATAAAAACTTTTGGAGAATGTGTGAGAGAAGATTTGAATAGTGATTTGCTAAAAATAATACAGTACAAAGAAAATTAAATTTTAATAATATTACAAAAAATAAAATAAATAAAAATAATATGATTATAAAATTCAAAAATACATAAATACAAAAAAAAGTGACTAAAAATGTCACTTTTTTGCTTTAATAACTTAATAAATTTAGATTATAGTTTAATTTGCAAAGCGGGGACCGCGCCACTTCTATCAGCGTAAACAGTGGTGCTGGCACAAATCCCGTCATAGACATAATAGGCATAATTACCATAAATATAATCATCACTAGGCGAACGCGAATGCCCCCTATCAATTAAAGTACCATTTGCTATTGCATAACTTGTAGGTTTAAAATTTCTATCAGTATTTTCTGCTTCCACATAACTTAATGCAAATACATAGTCATTTGTGTTTTCACAGACATATTGTCCACCAAAGTTGCTTGTTGAGGCTAAACTATTGTCTACTACTGTTTGTACTATACTTGATTTCTCATTTGCATTAAATGCAGTATTATAGAATGTTCCTGTCAAATATTCTCTCAGTTCACTGTGCTTATAGTTGTTTGCATATACCTGATAATTACTATCTACTCCTTCTCCGATTGTTGCATCTTCGTCTATGAGTATCGTTCCTCCCTCATCTGTTGCATAGTAATAACTACCACTCTTAATATAATTTGACTGATATGCTACTTGGTCGACTATTACGTCACAGACGATTAATGCAGTACCCTCGCCATAGGTGTCATCTAGTATTCTCCATCTTAATCTCTCTACCTTGTAATAGTTTTCATCCTCTGCCTGTGCATAGTACTCTCCGTCACTGCCGAGATAATATCCTCTGCTATCTTGTGTGTCTGTGTCTACTGTTACACTGCTTGCTTTTGCTGATTGTGGATAATAACCAAAGAGAATATACTCACCGTTTTCGTCAGGGTTGCCCTCTGCGTCTACTCTCTCATATGGTGGGACATACTTTTCAAGGTCAATGTCTATTTGAAAACCTTGTATACTTGCTGGGTTGTTTCGGTTGTCTATATGGAATGTCACTACAAATTGTTGACTGCCATCATTTGCTGGTATTCTCACACTTGACGAGGATGGTGTGGTAACTGATACTGTCGCATTATCTGTTGTCCCTTGATTCACTGTCACTGTCGCTTGGATATCATCAACCGTACTGTTATTAGTGATAGTAAAAGTGATGGTCATATCCTCACCACTTTCGTTAAAGGTGAGATTCAAGTTTGTCCAAGTGGCAAGTTCGGTCGCTCCGTCGTTGTAGGCATCAATCTTCACTCCTTGCATCTTGTTTGCACTATCCTCTAATGTGCCATTTGCAAGCACACCATCCGAGATTGTCACTTGCAAATCTGTTGCGGTAAATGATACATTACCACCCATCTGCATTGTGATAGTTGGGCTTGCAAGAATACTTACCATCATAAGACTTGCAACCATTACAAATGCCACAATACATGAAATCAACTTTGTTTTTAGTGTCATGTTTAACCTCCCATATTTTTTCTTTAGTTTGTGTAAAAACTTCTAAACTTAATCATAAGTTTAAACATTCCTACACTTTACAACCCTATTTTAGTAAATTTAAAGACCTTTGAAATCTAGGTGCCGTCATAATGTTGTCATTTTGATTGGTCAATTTTAAATTTTTGTTAAATTTGGCAATTTTGTAAAATATTGCAACATTTTGTACAAAATACTATTGACCGCTTAAAACCTAGTGATTTGATAGGTTTACATGCTCTTTAGAGGGTTTTAGACGGCTCAAATTTTGATAAAAAAATTTTTAATATTTTTTCAAAATCTTTCGTTTTAGCCCTTGTAGATACCAAATAGGCTAGAAAATTTTTAAATAGTTTCTTTTATGTGGATAACTTTTTCTAAATTTTTTGATACCCTATTTTACCCCCCCGCCTTTTTTGTCAAGCAAATTGATGCACTTCGAATAAATTTTTCCACCAAAAAGGGCTCCTACCCTTTACGGCTCCGAAATTTAAGGGGATTTTTATTGAAAAGTGATGATATTTGCTCTGTTAGAGCGGAAGTTTAGTCCATACCTAAATTAAACTTAATCGGACAGATCTAAACTGAGTTTGTCCGTCCAACATTTGATTGGCGACTTGCTAAGAGCCATTTTAGGCTCTTATGCCATTTTTTAAAATGGCATGGTTGACTTTTTATAAAAAAAGTCAACCGCAAGTCGCGGTTGATATTTTTTATGCTGATTTTTTTAAATGCAGTTGATATTTTTATAGTGTAGTTGGAATTTTTATATTTGTGTTATGATTTTTAATAGATTAAATTTTTATATTTAAGTTAATTTACTTTTGCCTCGAGTTCTTTCTTTGTGGCATTGATGGTCTTAACTATGTTATTTATGACCTTAGTTTTATTTAGCCACCAATCTCGGCTCCACACCCGCATAATCTTCCAGCCACGTGACTGCAAGAATTTATTGCGGTAAACATCCCTCTCAAGTATTGAATCACTGCTCTTATATGCTGAGTAGTCGCACTCAATACCTAGTATATATCTATCAAGGGTCTTATCGTAAACACCAAGGGATAATTTATAATCGGTATTGCCAAGGTTGGTCTCGACGGTGTAGCCAAGGCGAGTGAGTTCATCCTTAATATACTTTTCAAGGTTGTTTTCAACAATCACATCGCTAGTCTGAGGAAGTGCAGGTTTAAAACTATCAAGCACAAACTGTGCCTCTTTGTATTTCTTGTTAGATATTGCCCTAACATATTTAAGGTAACTCTTGAAAATCTTAGGCCCTGCATTTTTGGTGCCTTCGACTGCAAGTTCTTCAGGCTCAATGCTTGTGACAACATAAATCTTTTCTTTGGCACGAGTTATTGCAACGTTTAAGCGGTTTTCACCACCCTCCACTGACAGTGAGCCAAAGTGGGCAACGACTCTTCCGTACTCATTTCTGGCATAACCTATTGAGAAGATGATTATATCACGTTCATCACCTTGGACATTTTCAAGGTTTTTGATGAATATTGAAGTATCTTCGCCGTTATCCTTACGATTTTGCTCTCTAATATATGCATCTCTAAAGGCACTATCCTTTTGACACTCTTTATCAATTGCATCTTCAATCGCATTTTCTTGCTCGGTGTTGAAGGTTATGATGCCAATCGAACTCTTGTTTCTCTTGTTTTTGATGAGTTTTTTAAGTAGTGATACAATGGCATTTGCCTCTTCTTGGTTTCGTCTGCCTATCCACTTCCCGTTGACCTTTATTCTTTCAATAGGTTTTGAGCCTATGTTTTTAGAAATATTTGGTGCAATTTGAAGTTTTCCATCATAGAAGGCATAGTTTGAAAAGTTTATGAGTTCTTCATTCTTACTTCTATAGTGGTAGGTAAGGTTTGCACTTGTATAACGAGAGGTTGCAAGGTCGAGCAAACTTTCAACCTCAAGTGCTGCCTGCGTTGCAAGGTCAAGGTCGTCATCATCGCCACCTAGGTAACGTTTCATAAAGGTTTGGGTTGGTCTGAGTTGTTTTGAGTCGCCCGCAACAACTATATACTTGCCTCTATAAATCGTTGGCAAAGTGTTTTCAATAAACACCTGGCTTGCCTCGTCAAATAGTATAATATCAAATAAATTTCGCTTCAATGGGAAGATGGTCGACACACTCTCTGGTGACAAAAGCCAGCATGGGAAAAGTTTTAAAAGATAATCTCCATAGAGTTCCATCATCTTCCTTATTGGCATAAGTCCTTGTTGTTTTGTGATTTGATAAAGATAATTTTTATTGTCTGGGTCGTTATTGTAATGGTCAATGTACTCTTGTTTGAACTTATCAATGCATATCTCATTTGCAATACGTTTTTCATCCTCTTTTAAAGACATTATTCTGTTTCGAATATTCTCAAAGTCTATAATCTTTGATAGTTTATCCTTGTTGAGTTCTTCATAGGTGACCGCCTCATGATAAATCCTTATTTCAAGCAAAGAGTTGACCACATCTTGGAAGCCTCTTAGGTTCTTCGAGTTGGAGTATGCAAAGTTGAGAATGGTCTTTTCGTCATCGGTTAGTCCTTGAAGTGAAACATTGACGTCTCTAATCTCAACATAGTCATCAAGGGCATTAAGTAGAAGTTTTAAGAAGATAGAATTGCCGTTGACAATATTGTCGACAGTCATAAGGTAACCCTTTCGGTCAAGCACCTTTTCGAGCAGGTTATAGTTGCTGATATAACTATGTATATCGTTTAAGGTGTTTTCAAACTGTGCTGATATTTCTTTCTCTTTCTTGTTTAGTTTATACTTAACAAATGGATATGCTGGGAATAGCACTTTTGACCACGACAAGGCACGATTGAGGTCTGGATAGTCAATCTTAGATATCATTTTTACAAGTGGTTTAATCTTCTTATTGTCTTCAATGTCGTTTTCAAGCATATAGACCATAAGTTGGCGAGCATGAGGATGTTTTGCTGTATCAAATGGTATAATCGTCCTTTGAATAAGTCCATTAAGATAGGTCTTCATTTGGTTTATGACATGGATATCCACGTCCGCTCTTATATGGTCAATGAGTGGATTGTTCTTCTTAAGTTCAATATAGCGGTAGTACAGATTGCTCTTATTCTTCTCTTTTATCACACGTAAGGTTGAGTAAAGACGTTTGTAGTCCATTTTCATTAGTTCATGATTTTTTAGCATCTGTTTATACAAAACATAGTCATTGCTTGTCTTACCTATTCGAGCAGAATTTGCATACATCTCCTGCAAACTTAGTCCAAACGGAGTTTTGGTAAACAAGGTGTTTGAAATAATTTCAAGTTCACCTACTTCCCTTTTTAGGTTCTCTTCCACCTGTTTAAATTCGTCATATCTCTCCTCTGTCGGTCTATAACCATTGGCAAGTGCTTGATGCATCTTGTTGCATCTCTCATAAAATTCCACCTTATTCTTTTCTGCATCGGTGATAAACATACATTTTGAGTTGAGATTTTTTAGTCTGTTAAATACCACGTCAAGTGCCGCCTTCTTCTGTGATACAACAAGCACCTTCTTATTTTTGCAAAGTGCATCTGATATGATATTTACAATCGTCTGTGACTTACCTGTTCCTGGAGGTCCGTATATTACAAGGTTGCCTGACTCGTTCAGTTTTGCAATTGCATTCTCTTGTGCATAATCTAGGTCGTTGATCGTATATACACTCTCATCTACTTTTTTGATTTTTTTGCCGTTCTTACTTTCAAGAAGTTGGTCTATCGCATCGCTTGTCAGACGTCTCTTCTCAAGAAGTGAATAGTCATTGTATATGGCATTTGCTAAAGGAAATCTGCCTATAACACAGGCATTGACAACCTTTAGGTTATCCATTTTGGAAGTTGGCTCTGGAATGCTGTCAAATTTTACAAGTCCCTTCTCGCCATCATCATAATCAAACTTGAAGCCATAGGCTGAAAGATAATCAATGACGTCACTGACCTTTTTGAGTTTATAGTCAACTAGATTGTCAAACTCCATGATAAGTCCGTCATAGTTAAGTCGGTGTTCTTTTGCATAGGCAAGGATTAAAACCTTATTAAACTGCACAAGTTCGTCCTGTTTCGCCTCAATGGTCACCGTCTGGTCGTCTTCAACATTGATTACAACTGGGAATAAAATAAGCGGACCTTTTATCTGCATATCCTTGTTGATATAACCAGTCACAAAAGGATAGCCGACAAACATTTCATAACGTCCTGTCTCCTTTGCAAACTCTTCAATTTCTCGTTTTAGTGACTTAAGTTGACTGACTTGTGAGAGGAGGAGTTTTTTGCTCTCTTCTTTTTTAACCCTTTCCCGTCTCAAATTTTCATTACGTTTCTCTTCTGTCGACATATTTTTTGTGTCAATAAAAGATGCCTTAATTTTCTTCTCAAGGTCAAAATTTTTCGCTAGTCTTTCCTTGGCATCTTTTCTCAACAATTGATAGCCACTACGTTTCCCCTTCCACAAAAAAGAGAAGAATTCATCAAATTCTTTTTCATCATTGCCAATCACACTTCCAATATCATAAGCATATTTTTTGCTTAAATTTTTCGAATATAAACTACGGTTTTTCCCGCTTATTTCAATCAGTCTTTCTTTGTAATATTTGTATATAGATTTCATCTTTCTTCCTCTTGTATATATTGTAACATTTATTTAAAATTTTTCAATACAAAATTAAAATTTATTTGATAAATTTTTTAATAAAACTTTCCCTATGAATTTCGCACTTGCCATAAAGTTTCAACTTTTCTATATGCTCTTTTGTACCATAACCTTTATGCTTTGCAAAATTGTATTCTGGATATTTTAAAGATAAATTTTTCATAAGTCTATCCCTGTAAACCTTGGCAAGTATTGAAGCAGAGGCAATATTGTAACTCTTTGCATCCCCCTTGACAATATCCTCTTGTGGCAAGGTTATATCAAGTTTGACGGCATCTATTAAAACTATGTCTGGCTTTAACTTCAAACTATTTAATGCTTTTTTCATTCCAAGTTTGGTCGCATTCAAAATATTTATCCTATCAATCGTCTTTTCGTCAATTTCTATAATAGAATAATCAAGTGCTGTATTGATAATCTTAGCATAAAGTTCTTCACGTTTTTTCTCGCTAAGTTTTTTACTATCGTTTATGCCATCAATTATTTTATCTTCATCCATTGGCATAATAACACACGCACAGACCACAGGTCCTGCAAGTGGTCCTCTGCCCGCCTCATCTATTCCTGCAATAATTTTTCCGCTGTATTTTAAATCGTAATCTAACATTTTATATCCTTTTCATTTACTTTATCATTTTATTTTATCATGAAGATAATAAAATATCAAAATAAATAAATCAAGTTTGTTGCAATTATCCTAATATAAAAATATTATTAGCCCAACTGATTTAGGTAAACAAGACATAGGGCTGCGAACACTTAAAAATTTTGTTATTTCATAGTCACCATACAAATTGTCGCAATTTACTATGCTTTTATTTTATTATATGTTATATTAAAAAAAGGAGGACTATATGGATAGAGTCTATGTTTTTGATAAAATTATAAAGTTTTTTAATCAAATAGAGGATCGTAGCAAATCGCACGATGATTTAAGTGTGAGCGAATATTTCAGTCTTCTATACACTGTTATTACATACTCTTTTCTTTCTCGTATTGCCAAAATAAAAGATTTTAAAGATGAAGAGATAATTAATCGTGCTTTCAATGATAATACATACCTTACGAATATCTATATAGAAAATACTTTTTCCTTTGACAATCTTTTAAATAAGAAAAAATTACTTAAAGAGGCATATAAAAATCAAAATTTCCCAATCTCCATTCCTCATGAAAATGTCAATAACAACTATTTGACAGAACTTTTATATGAAAAAAATGGCAAATTTATTGAGGAATATTTGGTGATCAAGCCTGCTTATTCAAGTTTAAAAAAAGGTTTTGCAAATTCGCAAGATAAAGCCTTTAAGTCAATTCGTATCCCTTTGATACTTGAGAAAGATAAGATTGATACAAAAAATTTTAAATGCGAAACGGACTCTAATAATAACAAAATTTTCTATATACCTAGACAATTTTTCTATAAACAATCTATCGAAAATGTCCCACATGAACTTTTAGATGACAATGAAATTTTTATCGAAGATGGAGATTTGTTGGTTTGTAAAGAATTTTATGAACACGAAGATTATAAACATATCAGTGAAATTCGCAGGTTTTTATCAAAAATGCTAATATTAAATAATTCTGGAGAAATATTGGATAAGTATACACCTTCCACAATCCTTCACCATATTGTAACAACTCTAAGGCACTATAAACAGTTTATCTATAATATTGATTATGATAGTTACGCATTAGATGAAAAAATGCCAAACAATGTTTTATCTGCCCAAGGTTTTATATTTATTACAAAAGAAAAAGATAAATTTGACAAATCTTTACTCTTTAAACGTGCATTTATAATAGATTTAAATATAATGAATAGACTTCAAAGAGTTGCAAGTAATTTTAGAATAGAAAAAAACTTTTTCTTTGAATTTCTATTCGTTCCTAGACAAGGCTCAAATTTAGATATAGATAAATTTCTCAATGATTGCAAGTATATTAGTGTCCAATTTGATTCACCACAAAACACTTATTTTGTAAATGAACTTATTGATGATGCAATCCAAAAATATAGTATATCCAATACAAACACAGATTTTTATCAAAGTTTAAGCAAACTTTTATCCAAACATTCTCTTGAAGGACATATTCAAATACATGACTTAGTAAACAAGCATTTTTTAAAAAATATTTTATCTTTAAAAACCATCCTTTTTAATAATCAATCCAAGAAAAATCATTTGCTTGAAGATTACTTTAAATTCTTTGTCCATTTTTATGGATTTGAGATTATAAAAAATCCTGATTTTATCAATAGTGTTGGATATACCAAAATAATTCATCCATATATCAAACAAGTAAATGGAATATTAAACAACATCCTATTATCATTTTTTAGGACAGGGAATTTATATGTAAAAGATACACCTTACCAAGAAAAATGTCAAAATTATCAAATTTATAAAAATGAGATATATATTGTACTTTCTTTGCTTATATCTTATCGAAATATGATAGAGAACAACTTCGCAGAAGAGTTGTTTGAAGACAATCAAGATGCATTAAGAGTGCTTGAAAGTTTAGATTTTGGCAATTTTACTGTCAACAATACCCCATTTAATGACTTTGAGTTTGATAAAGTAAAACTAAAAAAAATTATACTGAAATCTTTGCGTAATTCAATATCTCATTACACACCAAGCATAAAAATAACTGATAATGGTGATTGGAAAGAATATTATTTTTGTCTTAAGTATCATTTAAACAATGAAAAATTTGTTATAAGAATTTCTCTAAATAATTATATTGCTTTTATCAATAATAAAAATCTTGCAAATTATAATCTCAACACCTCTTTTATTAAAGCATCTAATTTTAATAAGTTAATAGAAAATGTGAGAAAAATTTTGCAAGATTAAAGGTCATTTTACTCCGTCCTCAAGGCTTCGACTGGGTCTTTCTTCGCCGCAAGTGATGCTGGGATAAGTCCTGAAACAAGAGTTAAAACCACACTGACAAGTATCATTATAAGTGCTGTTGTGAATGGCAATGATGCTATTGTCGCTATGCCAACTAGACTTCCTACAATCAGGTTTATTATCAGTGAAAGGATATAGGTTATAATGATGCCAAATACACCTGATGAAAAGCCTATTATAAAGGTCTCGGCTATAAACAAACTTGAAATATCACGTTTTCGTCCACCGAGTGAACGAATAACTCCTATCTCTTTGACTCTTTCCATAACTGAAACGTATGTGATGATGGCTATCATAACCGTCGAGACCACAAGCGCAAGAGCAGAAAATGCGACAAGTGCAATGGTTACGGTGTTTATAAGTGTGCTCATTATGCTTACGACAAGTGCTAAATTGTCTGTATATTGTATGGTGGAACGTTCCTCTGCTGTAAGAGTCTTATCACCAATCACTATGTCTTTATCTGAGTTCCACTCATCAAGATATGAAGTTATGCTGTCTTTGTAAGTGAAATCGTTTGGATAAATTGAAATTTCACTTGGAAGTTCTTTCCCGCCAAGTTCACGTAAGGTAATGGTGTAATAAGTCATATTTCCTGAGCCTGATTGCCCCATAAAATTACCCATGTTTGCACTGCTACCCACAAAACCTGTGACGTTCTCATGTCTTACTCCGTCCAACTGGTATTCATAAGTATAGGTTATACCATAATTTACCCCACCTTGGGAACCGCTTGGAATACTCTCTTCATCTCTTGCAAGCAAGTAACTAACAATTTCAGAGCCTATATTTTGTGCTATCACCTCTCTTGCAAGTGCCGAAGTGTAATATAGACCGCTATCTAATGCTCCATAAGACACATTCGCTTTAGGCTTTAGTATGGCGGTTATGGTAAGTTCAATCCCATTCTCCCAATCGCCCTCATAGACATTGTAAGTAAATGGATTCATTGATGCTTGTGGTAAACTCTCATCGGTCTTATTAAACACAATATCATTTGGGTACCATCTAAAAGTTTTGCCTAATATCTCATCATAATCAAAATGCTCTTTGTCAAGTGTTTCATCATATTTTTCATCGTCTGTGGCTTTGTATACCACATTGAAAAATTCCTCTTGAGATAGGTAGCCAAGTTGTGCCAAAAGCAAATCTGTCATGGCATTATTTTCATCAATGACAAGCATAATCTCATTCGCTTCTGTTGGTATCTTGCTCGTCATGGCATCTGAGACAATATCATACTGTGACAAAATAAAATCTTCATTATCTGGTGCAAGAGAAAAACTTTGTGTAAAAAGCGAAATATATTGTGCATAATCGCTATACTCGGTCTGGTTTAACATTGAAGTGTATATCTCTATTGCTCCAGAAAGCGAAATATTATTGTTGGTTTGCCCCTCAAATTTATAGTCAGTGTAAATATTGTTTGAAAGTTCTAGCCCATAATCTAACACTATCTCAGCGACATACTCCTCTGGCATAGCATAAACATAGTCAATATAGTCCTGTGTTATATCATTCTCTAGTGTCAAAGAATTTATGTTGTCGCCCATCGCAACAAGACGTTCTACTAGGTAATCAACATTGATTACTCCATCTTGGGTTGCCTCCTCAATCAAGTCCTGTTGTGCAGACGTTGAAAGAGCATTTAAAGCATTCGTCAAATTGAATGACTGTTCGCTTATTGTAATAGGGTTACCTGATAGCATATCATTTTGCATCGCTTGAATATAGTTCTGTAGTCCGCTTGAAATGGCAAGTACTGTTGCAACACCAATAATGCCAATAGAGCCTGCAACACAAACCATAATCGTCCTTTTTAGTTTTGAATAAAGGTTTTTGGCAGAAAGTTTGAATGCAGTCCAAAAAGATAATTTTGACTTTTTGCCTATTTCTTTCCTCGTAACTTCCTGTTTCTCTTCTCCCGCTTTGTATGGATTGCTATCAGATATAACATTGCCATCCAATAATTTTATTATCCTTGTCGAATATTTCTCGGCAAGTTCTGGATTGTGAGTCACCATGATGACGAGTCGTTCTTTTGAAATCTCCTTGATTAAGTCCATTATTTGTATACTTGTCTCGCTATCGAGTGCCCCTGTTGGCTCATCGGCGAGTAAAATTTCTGGCTCGTTGACAAGAGCCCTTGCTATCGCCACCCTTTGACATTGCCCGCCAGAGAGTTGGTTAGGTTTTTTGTTGTATAGTCCATTTAGTCCTACTTTATCTAGTGCCTCTTTTGCTCTCTTGACTCGTTCGCTCTTCTCAACACCTGATATAGTCAATGCAAGTTCGACATTTTCAAGTATAGTTTGATGCGGTATTACATTGTAACTTTGAAAGATAAATCCTACCCTGTGATTTCTGTATGTATCCCAATCTCTATCGCTATAATGACTGGTGCTGATATCATCTATCAACAAATCACCTGATGAGGCATGGTCAAGTCCACCAATAATATTTAATAAGGTTGTCTTTCCACAGCCAGATGGTCCCAAAATGGACACAAACTCGCTCTGTCTAAATGTTATAGACACTCCTTTCAATGCGGATACTTTCAAGTCTCCTGCCACATAATCTTTTTTGATATCCCGTAATTCCAACATCTTTTAATCTCCTAAATTTATAAAAATCTTACTTAAAAATTGTATTTTTTATTTTTTTAATTTAACAGCACCTTTTTCAGTATGTTGCAAAAGATTCTGATTTCATTATCGTTTAGAAGCGATACAAATTTTTCTATCATAGATAGAATTTTATTTTTCCTATCAACTAAAGCATTCTTACCTTCCGAAGTTATGATAACAATGGTCTGTCTTGCATCTTTCGACGACTTAATCTTTTTGATATAACCTTTTCGTGACAAAGTCCTAAGTAGCACTGCCACTCTAGCCGTAGAAACTCCAAAAATATTTGATATCTCCCCTGCCGTTATAGGTTCTTTTGCTTCATTCAGTATCCTTAAAACAACATACATTCCAGAAAACCCATCTTGCATTATATCATATACTTGTCTTAATTTTTTATTACAAAGCAAATTGTAAATATATTCTGAAGTAATGTCCATGTCTTCTCCCCTTAATATTTATCTAACACTATTAGATATATTACTCATATATCCACTTTTGTCAATTATAATTACAAAAAAATCAAATTTTTCAGATTAATACAAAAAAGACGATATTGATATTTTAAAATTACAATTGAATGATATTCAAAATTATCTAGCCAAGTTACAATAAAAAATATAAGCAAATTATAATTTTAATATATATTTTCTCATAAGTTTAAGAAAATTTAAATAAACAATTGCAAAATAAAAAAATATGTGTTATAATAACTAGGCAAAAATCATATGCGTTCATAGCTCAGCTGGATAGAGCGTCTGTCTACGGAACAGAAGGTCTGGGGTTCGAATCCCTATGGACGCACCACTAAATCCCAATACTAAAGGACATTCTAGCGATTTTGACGGTCGCTAGATTTTTTGTTATAACCACAAAATTATAAAAATTATTTTTATAACAAATTTATTTTAATTACCAAAATCGGTAAAATCTAAATATTGCAATTTTCATCAAAAAAGTGCTAAAAATAATCAATGTCTACGAATTGTCTACGAATTTTTCCAAAATTTATGCAAATTATGTTTTGTGTTATAATATTTCACGATGT
>CAJFOL010000035.1 GCA_904397185.1 uncultured Clostridia bacterium | reverse complement strand
TAAAAATAGGTTAAAAATCAAAATAAAATGGCTAAATAACTTCAATTTCGAAAATATCATCAAAATCAATCTTTTTTAAGTCGAATAGCATTTTCCGCTCTTCATATAAAATTTTACATTTTCCAGTGATCTCTTTGTAATGCCCATCTTCATAATATTTGACTTTTACTATATCCTCTTTCTTTAAAGACAATAGTATTTTCGACATTTTGTCAATAGCCTCTTCGGTTAAATCACCCTTTTCTTGACGTTCATGCTGATATTCTTTCATTCTTAATGCATTTTGCAATCCCTTTAGTGCATCAAATGGCATAAACTGTTTTGCCCTATTTGTCTGTGACATTTTAACTCTCTCCACTATTGTGACCTCCTATCAGTTTATTCCGCTCTCTCTGTGTGGCATTCTCTTGAAAATCTATTCCTTTTAACATTGAGTTTTTCCCAAACTTTTCTTTGATTGCAAGCACACTTTCAACCAGTTTTTTCTCCTTCCTTACCCTTTCTAAATCGGTAAAAATATCATATTGTTCTAGTCCCTTATCATGTAGTTCACAAAAATCAATACCAATACGGCGAATTTCACGGGTTTTATCGGTTATTTCATAATAAAGTTTGGTTATAGGCTCCTCCATAAATGAATAGAGATTTGTCGTAACATTGAGTCTAAGGCTCCCTTTTGCAAACTCTTTCGACCTGTCACCATAACCTATATAAATATGAAGCAAATTTGTCACATAGCCATGTTTGTAAAGACTATAGCATCCATTTTGAAGCATCTCTTTCAAAACAGTCAAACTATCTTTAAAATTATAGTTTTTTGGCAAAACCTGCATATTTGATATTGATTTTTTCTTCGTTTTGTAGTTCTTTATATCCTTTATTGTGCAACTTTCCCTCCCCCATGCATGGTCAATAAGAAGTTCGGCATTAATTCCAAACTCCTTATAAAGCATATCTTCATTCGCATGAGCAACTCCGTACATATCATATATGCCATGCTTTCTTAGTCGCACTTCTGTGCCTTTTGAAATCTGCCAAAAGTCTGTAATCGGTCTGTGATGCCATAGTTTTTCTTTATATGTGTTTTCGTCAAGAAGTCCAATAAACTCACTGCTATGCTTTGCGGTTATATCAAGAGCAATCTTAGCAAGATATAAATTTGTGCCAATCCCCGCGGTACTTGGAATATGAAGGATCTCTCTTATCTCTCGCATGAGTTTTTGGGCAAACTCCTTGGCTCCAAGTTTGTAGAGTTTCAAATAATCGGTCGCATCAATAAAACTCTCATCAATCGAATAGACATGTATGTCGTTTTTATCAATATATTTTAAATAAATTCCATATATTTCACTGGCATATTCAATATATTTCTTCATTTGTGGCTTTGCTATAATATAATCAATATTTTTAGGAATTTCAAAAAGACGGCATCTATTTTTTATGCCTGCTGATTTTAACTTTGGACTTATCGCAAGACAAATCGCCCCCTCTCCTCGAGACGGGTCTGCTACAACTAGGTTGGTCTCAAATGGGTCAAGCCCTCGCTCTGCACACTCGACCGAAGCGAAAAAAGTTTTCATGTCTATTGCATAATACACTCTGTTCTTTTGCATATAAATATTGTAGTATAGTTTGTGCTATTTTACAAGAGTATTTCAATCTTTTTGAATATTTGTAAAGTTTATTTTTATCTAGAAAAATAAACATATTTTAAAATAAAGCATAAAATTCGTGTCATTTTTTTTGGTTTTATGCTATAATAAAACAATCGAGATGTAGCGCAGGGGCTAGCGCGCATGGTTCGGGACCATGAGGCCGTGGGTTCAAATCCCACCATCTCGACCAAAAATTATAAAAAATATCTTATAAAATACAAAAAATAATAAAAAAAATAAAATTAAGTGATTTTACCATAAAAAACATTATTTATTAAAAATAATGTCAAAATTATTTAATTTTACAAAAAAATGATTTATAATAAATAAAAAATATCATAAATTAACGGACGAGTAAAAAGCAAAAAAACAAATTTTTATGCACACATTTTACAAGTCATCAAATAAAAGGAGGCTTTATGAGTTTGGTAATCAATATATATTACACAGGTAAAAATGGAAGTGCAAAAAAATTTGCACAGGAGATGATGAAACGCGGAATCGTTAAAAGAGTTCATGAAGAGGAAGGAAATATGCGATATAACTATTTCTTCCCGATGGATGACATCGAGACCGTCCTTTTGATTGATGAGTGGGAAAATCAAGAGGCACTTGACAAGCACCATAAGTCGCCAATGATGAGTGAAATTGCATCGTTACGCGAAAAATATAACCTAAAAATGAAAGTTGAAATGTTTTCTAAACTTGAAAAATAACACAAAAATATGCCAAAATCTCACGTAATATTCAAGTATTTATACCCTAGTTTTGACTAATTTCTGACTAAACTTTTGTCACAAAACGAAACACAATACCAAATTTTTAAAAATAAAAATACTAGATATAGTATCATATCTAGTATTAAAACACTATATGGAGCAGGTAGCGGGAATCGGACCCGCGAATTGTGCTTGGGAAGCACACATTTTGCCACTAAATTATACCTGCATATTACATTATCTTCGTTTCTTGTGAAGTATATAAGTACTTTATTTTTACACAAACTAGATAATGTAAAAATTTTTATTTATTTTACTCACAAAAAGTATGTTTTGCATTGTATACAAATTCTTTTACCTTTTGAGCATCTTTAACTCCCATTGCATTTTTGCAACCACTATTTACGTCAACCCCATATGGCATCGCAATTTTTATCGCTTCGGATACATTCTTAGGATTTAATCCACCAGCAAGAAAAGTTGGTCTGTTTAGTGACGAAATAATTGCATTGCATTTCTCCCAATCAAGTGTTATTCCTGTACCACCTACTTGGTCTTTTTTTATGTTATAACTGTCAAGTAAATAATAATCCGAAAATGCAATCTTGTCAACTTCTGATTGTATAATGCCATCTTTTGAAACATGGATAACACGGACTAATTTAATTTTAGGCAAGGCATTTACAATCTTCTCTACTTCACTCTCTTTAATTTGAGAATGAAGTTGGATTGTGTCATTCCCTATATATTTTGTAAGAGATATAATTTCATCGGCATTTTCTATATGAGTTACTAGCGAAACACTTACTCGCCCCGCAACGAAATCACAAATTTCTTTTGCTTTTTCTTTGTCTACAAAGTCAGTGCTAAAATGTCTCTGCCCAACTAATATCCCTATAATGTCACAGCCCGCATCTATGCACATTTTCGCATCATCAATACTGCGATTTGCACATATTTTTACTTTTATATTATCCATTTATGTTAGTATATCAAAATTAAATAAAATTTGCAAATAATATAACGATTTTTGTGCAAAAAAGTGTTTGTTTTTCATTCTACAGTCACACTTTTGGCAAGATTTCTTGGTTTATCAGGATTATTTCCCCTCTCGCAGGCGGTAAAATAAGCAAGTTTTTGAAGTGGCAAAATTATCTGCATTGGCAAAAGGTCGTTTTCGGTTTTTGGCACTTCTAATACATAATCAAAATTCCCCCTCACATCGCTATCAACAAATAGGCTGGTGATAAGTAGAAGTTTCCCGCCCCGTGACTTTATCTCATAGGCATTGCTGAGAGTCTTTGCAAATTGTTCCTTGTCTGACGAAATGACCACAGTCAAAAATTTGTCATCAACAAGAGAGAGTGAGCCGTGTTTCAGTTCTCCGCTTGCAACGGCGGTCGAGAAAATATAGGTTATCTCTTTAAGTTTAAGCGATACCTCTTGCGATGTTATATAATCCTTCCCTCGTCCTATAAAGAAAACTTTATCATACCTCGCCACAACCTTTGCTAATTTTTTAAGTTCATTATCATCGCCAAAATCTATGTGATTTTTGAAAATTTTTAATGGTTCTACGTAATCTTTACCTTGAAGAAAACAGGAGAGAATGTAAATTGTCACACATTGGGCAAAGTATGCCTTGGTTGAAGCGACCGACTTTTCTTGACCTGCAAAGATTGGCAAATTTATGTCTGCAAGGTGGGCTATGGTGCTGTATTCAACGTTCGTCAAGGCTACAATATGAGCATCTCTTTCCTTGCAAAACTTTAATGCTGAAATGGTGTCGGCGGTCTCTCCGCTCTGCGAGATAAAAATGCACAGGCTATGGCTATCAATATTGTAATTTTTATTTGGAAGTTCGCTCGCAATATCACAAAATGTGTCAATATTAAATCTCTCATTTAGATAACTCTGACCGACCAGCCCTGCATGATATGCCGTTCCACAACCGACAAGATAAATTCTATCAAATTCAAGATGCTTTATCTCTTCTAATTTTGCTTTTAAGTTTGTGGTTTGATACCTTTCAATTAAACTTTCAAGCACAAGCCTGCTTTGATAAATTTCCTTTATCATATAATGTTCATAGCCAGACTTATCTTCAGATAAAAAGTTAAAATCTATTTTTTTAGGCATTTTTTCTATTTTTTCATCATTTTTATTGTAAAAAACATCATTTTTTAGCGAAATTTTGCCATAATCGCCATCTTCAAGTTCAAAATAACTATCTGCAAAATCTACAAAACATGATGGGTCACTTGCAATCATAACACAATCTTCACCACGAGCAACATAGAGCGGGCTGCGATTTTTGGCAAAATACAGTTGTTCTCCATCTTTGGATAATAGTACCAGTGCATACGACCCAACTAGCCTTTTTAGCACGTACCTAAGGGAATTGATATTCAATTTATCGAACATCTTTGCCACCACTTCGCTGTCCGTCTGTCCATAAAATCTGATAGATTTTGCTAACAAATCGTTCTTTAACTCTTCGAAATTTTCAATTATCCCATTATGTACAAGAGCAACACTACCGTTTGCCGAAAAATGTGGATGAGTATTTTCAAGAGAGATGCTCCCATGTGTCGCCCACCTGGTATGTGCAATGCCATAGCCAAAATCCTCGCTTAATGAGACTATCTTTTCAAGATTTTTGACTTCGCCTACCTCCTTGTAAGTCACAAACTCCCCGTCCCGACTTACCGTCATGCCAGCCGAATCGTATCCGCGGTACTCGAGCCTCTTAAGTCCTGTAAGCAATACTTTTTCACAATTTTTGCCAATGTAACCTATTATTCCACACATAAAATCTCCTTAACAAAAAATATCGAAAAGCAAAAGTGCTTTCAATTTATTCTATGAACAATTCTTTTTTATGTTGATAAAATTAATGGTTGAAAATTTGACAACAATTGCTACTGTTTTTCATAAAAAATTATGTGGAGATAAAATGACAAAATTCTTAAATAAAAACAGTTGTTTCATAGGGGAAAACGTCAAGTTTGGCAAAAATGTTGTTGTGTATGAAAATAACCATATTGACGGCAATTGCTTTATTGATGATGACTGTGTATTGCTCCCTGGCAACTATATCATAGATAGCAATATTGGAAAACAATGCCAAATTCACATGAGTGTGATTGAAAATAGCAAAATCTCTGGCAACGTAAAAATTGGTCCATTTGCAAGAGTTCGACCGAAATGTAATATTGAAAGTGGATGTAAAATCGGCAATTTTGTCGAAATAAAGAATAGTTTTATTGGTAAAAACACAAAAATCAGCCATCTTGCCTATGTCGGAGACTGTGCAATTGGAGATGAATGCAATATTGGATGCGGAGTTATCTTCGCAAATTACAATGGCAAAAGTAAAAATCCTTGCAAAGTAGGTTCCCACGTCTTTATTGGTTCCAACTGCAATATTATCGCACCTGTAAACATTGAAAGTGATTGTTTCATCTGTGCAGGCACAACTATCACCAAAGACGTAAAAAAAGACGACTTTGTTATTGGCAGAGCCAGGCAAGAAAATAAGCCAAATAAAGCACATAATTACTGGTAAAATATATTCGAAAATATTTGCATTAAAATTACATATTAAAAAATTTATTTTATTAAAAAAACACTTTTTTAAAGAAAAATTGCACTTATTTTGTAATTTTTCTGTAATTTTATATTGTTTTTATATTTTTTATTTAGTTTTAATATTTTTATTTCATATTATTTTTTAATTTTTATAAACAAAAGGAGATTTATATGGGTATATATTTTGGAACAGACGGACTGCGAGGGCTTTACGGCGAAGAGGTCTCGCCAAGTATTGCTTTTAAGTGCGGAAACAGTTTGAGTAGATTTTGTAAAGGCAAAAAAGTTATTATTGGCAAGGACCCGCGGGTAACTGGTGATATCCTTTCGCTTTCACTGACGAATGGGCTTATGCAAAATGGTGTTGACGTCATTGACGTGGGACTGGTGTCGACCCCTGCTATCGCATATCTTACTCGAAGTCAAGGTTGCGACTATGGTGTTATGATTTCAGCAAGTCATAATCCGCCAGAGTACAACGGAATCAAAATCTTCGATAGAGATGGCTACAAAATAGGCGAAGAACTAGAAAATGCTATCGAACGGAAATTTATGTTTCCAATAAGTGTGCCATATCATAAAGTGGGGAGATATTCCTATAAACCGCAGTTACTTCATGACTATTTAGACAATATCAGCGCAAATATCGGCGACCTGAGTGGACTTAAAGTAGTCGTCGACTGTGGAAATGGTTCATGCAGTAATTTCGCTAAAAAAGTTTTTCAAAAACACGGTGCAAAAGTGATTTACATAAATAGCAAAACCGATGGCTTGAGCATAAATGCCGACTGCGGTGCACTCTATCCAGGCTGTGTGGCTGAGATTGTCAGGCAGAAATCTGCTGACTTCGGCATAAGTTTTGACGGTGACGGAGATAGAATTATCGCATGTGACGAAAATGGACATCTGATTGACGGCGATGATATACTGTTTGTGCTAAGTCAATACTATAAATGCAGGTCTATTGTTGGAACGAGCATGACAAACAAAGGGTTTGAAAATGCACTCAACAAAAAAAATATCACCCTACTTCGTGCTGATGTGGGTGATAAATATGTAATTTCGCTTATGAAAAACAAAAATATTTTGCTTGGTGGTGAGCCGTCTGGGCATATAATAATCAAGTCATATAGTACGACAGGTGATGGTCTGCTTGTCGGCTTGATACTTGCAGATATCATCAAAAAATCGGATAAACCTCTTTCAAAACTTGTAAACTATAAAAAATTCCCTCAAATTAATATCAATGTGAAAGTGATTGACAAATACCGAATTTTAAATTCTGACAAACTTTCAAGCGAAATACTATCCCTGCAAAAACTCTTTGGCTTAAACGGACGAGTGCTTGTCAGAGCGAGCGGAACAGAAAACAAAATACGAATTATGTGTGAACATAAGTCCAAGTCCACCGCCTTAAAATCAGCCCAAATCCTAGAAGAAATTGTAAAAGAGGTGAATGAGGGGTGAAAGATTAATTTGAGCCACCACCATAATCATTGTATGTTTGAATTGTTATGTTTTCAGTTATTGGGATAATATCTGAAAAATTATAACTTCCATCTGTATTCGCACCTATATGTATATACCTGCTAGTAGCACTTAACATATAATTGATAGTAGCACTCAACATATAATTATGTCCTTCACTCACTACACCATTTATGGCAAACTGTATAGAGGTTACATTGTGTAAATTGAATGTTTCGACTTGAGTCATATAATAAGTTTGTTGTCCATTAATGATAAAATATGGTTCAGACACACCTGGATTGTAATGTGACGTGACAACTTCAATCGTAACATCATAGCCTGTAACCTCATCAAGAGTTATTGAAAGTTGGTTCAAATCAAGTATAGCAATGTCTGGTGCAGATATCACTATCTCAATAGTACCCGATGGCATGTCGGTTGTCAAAATATCACTTTGTGGTATACCGTCACCATCTATAGTTCCGCTGACTGTAATCTCCGCTCCACTTATACTTGAAG
>CAJFOL010000034.1 GCA_904397185.1 uncultured Clostridia bacterium | reverse complement strand
TTTTTTTTACTATTTTTCAGCACTTTTTATAAAAAAATATTTTTAAGATATATAATTAAATAAAAATGACAAAATATTTTCAAAAAAAGTGCAAATATGGTATAATTTTACTATGAAGACGATAACCGAGATTAGAAAGATAGGCAAAGGGCAGAGATATTATCTTTATTTAGATGATGAGTTTTTTGGTGTGTATGAAGCGGAAATATTGGCAAGACATTGTCTAAGGACAGGGCAGAGTTTTGATGAAAGTTTTTTTGAAGATTTAAAACTTGAAAATGGCGACTATGCTTGCTTCAACAGAGGGTTAAGTCTCCTTGAAAAGAGCATGAAAAGTGAGAAGATGGTAAAAGATTATCTAAAAGAAAAGGGATATCCTAAATCATGCATTGACAAGGCTATAGACAAGTTAAAAGAGTATGGCTATATAGATGATGGAAATTTTTGCGAAAGTTACATAAATTCTTACCGCCAAACCAAAAGCAAGAAAAAACTCAAATATGACCTTTTGTCAAAGGGTATCAATGAGGAAATTGTCACAGAAAAGATTGACCAGTTACTCGATGACGAGGAAGAAAAGGAAAATTTATTAAAATTAGCAGAAAAATACATGAAAAACAAGGAATTTGACCTTAAAAACAAACAAAAATTCTACAATCACTTTGCTGGTAAGGGTTATGATTACGGCAGTATTTTATCTGTATGGGAGAAGATTGCAAATGCTAGGGATTGAAATGGTTGAAATAAAAGACTTAGATAAAAGTGAAAATTTTTTAAAGGAAATAGCCAGTGACAGCGAAATTGAATATGTCAAAAAGTCCTCAAATGAGAGCCTCCGTAACCAACGGCTTGGTGCACTGTTATGTATAAAAAAAGCGGTTTTTAAAACACTTGATTTGGGTGAGGATAATGATTACAAAGAAGTCCACCTATCGCATGACTTGTATGGTAAGCCGATTGTCACATTGCATGGCAAAGCACTTGAAAGGTATAATAAAGATTTTTCAGGCAAAACGATTGAGGTATCCTTGTCGCATACACAAGACTTAGCCGTGGCGGTGTGTCTTATCATGTGATTTTTGACTATTTTAAGGCTTAAATATGAAAAAATAAACAAAAAATATATTTTTAAACGAAAATTACAATAAAAAATACAAAATTTTGTTAAATTTTTAATATAAAATCAAATTTATAAAAATTTCAGTAAAAAGGCTTTTAAGTTTTATAAGATGTGCATCCGAACTAGGATGCATATTTTTTATTGCAAAAGAAAGAATAAATGTAGCAAATTATAGCAAACTAATAAAAAATGTTTAAAAAATTTAGCAAAGGGGATAATCATGTTTGAAAAATATAGGCTTAGACGAGGACTCAACAAAAAACAAAGTTTGACAAAAGGCGACTTTGTCTCCGAGGTGATTTATGCAAATTTTGGTGACGAAGAGCATAATATGGTAGTAGAGGACGAAAAAGTTTTTGATGAAGTCTACAAAAAGACGTGTGAGGACTTCGCAGAACTTGAAAAAGCCGATTTATTAGATTTTTGGAGAAAGGAAAAGAGTGGACGGACAGATAAGAAGAGGAGAAATCTATTACGCAGACCTTAGCCCTGTTGTAGGAAGCGAACAGGGTGGTGTTCGTCCTGTGCTTATAATACAAAACGATATAGGGAATAAGTATTCGCCGACAGTGATAGTCTCGGCAATAACCAGTCAACTTGGCAAGGCAAAACTCCCAACACATATAGAACTCCCAGCAGATAAATATAACTTACCCAAAAACTCAGTGGCACTACTTGAGCAGATAAGGACACTTGACAAACGGCGATTGCAGGAGAAGGTAACCACACTTTCACCCGAAAAGATGAGAGAAGTCAACAAAGCCCTCCTCATCTCTCTCGGCTTCTAACAAGCCCAGGGGCTTGGCGATGTGTCCGATTAAGTATGTTGTAAGTTTATGCATTACTTCCGCTCTCAAGCCCAGGGGCTTGGCGACCAACCAAATGTTGGGCGACTGTCCGCCAAACTTAGTTTGGATAACTATCCGTTTAAGTGTGCTTTGGTTTTATGCCGTTTTTCCGCTCTAACAAACATAAAAACATTGTAACCAGTCATTCCGCTCCGCGTTCGCGGACCTGTCGACCCGCTCACACTCCGCTTATCTCTTCGTACGAGGATTAACAAAACTTGAAAGGACTTCTTCGTTCTAATTTTCGCTCCACCGTCGAAAGACCTATCGACCTTTCGGCAGTTCCGCCCAAACTTAGTTTGGATCACTATCCGCTTAAGTGTATTTTAGGTTTAAACCTTATCTTCGCTCTTTTAACAAGTGGATAATCGGTCCGCTCTAACAGACCAATTTTTTCTATTTTTCAATAAAAATCCCCTTAAATTTCGAAGCCGTACAGGTCGGTAGCCTTTTTTGGTGGAAAAGTTTTTGCGAAGTGGGTCAAAATGCTTGACAAAAAAGGCGGGGGGGG
>CAJFOL010000033.1 GCA_904397185.1 uncultured Clostridia bacterium | reverse complement strand
TCAAGCAAATTGACCCACTTCGAATAAATTTTTCCACCAAAAAAGGCTACCGACCTGTACTACTTCGAAAAAAGTGAAGATTTTGGGGTGGCTAAAGGCACTTTTTATAAGATTTTATCGTTGAAATACTCAAAAAATTAAAACACCCCTTAAACTTTAGGTCTTATCTTCTGGAAAAATTCTCTTCCATAGCCCAGCACAAGCGGAAAACATAGGGCAAGATAGACCCCTCCGCCAATTATCACCCCGCTCAGCACTCCCCACACTCCACTTAGAAGTGATAGCCACAGTTTGACGACCAAAAACATAGCAAAAGCCGACACAAGAGGCAAAGCGAAAGAAAAGACGTCAATTTTGATAAGAAAGCCTAGTTTGATGAGCGAGCAGATTGCAAAGGTCGAATATAGCACAACGTTTGAAATCGGAATTGCATAGATATTTATGCTAGGATTGATGGCAAAGATGACCAAGGTCAATATTTTTAAGATGCCGCCAATGACGAAAAAAGCAAGAGAATGATTGTAAAACCCTTTCGCCTGCAAAATCGAATTTAAAAACTGTGAAAAGGCATTTAAGATTACTGCAAAACTTGAAAGCACCGTCAATTGCACTGCGACTTCTAAGAGTCCACCGCTCACTGATGGATATATAATAGGATAGAGGTCCCTTGCAATAGAATTTATGCCGACAATCAACGGGATGAGCAGAAACCACATGATTATAAATGCCTTATTTACAATATTTTTCTCGGCAACGTCATCATTCTTGGCAGAAAGGAAGGAAATTTTTGGCAAAAGGACCATAGCGACAGCCACTGAGATTACAAGCGGAAAGTGTAAAATCGCCCCAACGACACCATTATTTAATCCGTACAGAGTTGTAGCAAGGTCACCATCAAGTCCTGCTGAGATTAAAAGCGAGACAATGACAAGCGACTCAATGGCAAAAGCGAGCGGAAGCACGACAGCCGACAGTGTCAAAGGTGTCACCGCTTTGAAAAAATCATGTTTGACGTAGGTATTATTAGGTTTTATTCTCAGCCGTCTCATAACAAAAGCCAAATATAGAAAGGCGAGAAATTCGGAGACAGTTATACCTAAAAAAGCACCAAAGACACCACCGCCAATACTCTTCCTAAAAAGATAGGCGAACAGTAGCCCAAAAGCGAACTTGAAGAGTTGCTCAATTATTTGACTGACTGCCGTTGGAGTCATGTTCTCATAGCCCTGTATACATCCTCTGTAGCATCCAATAAAGGCACCCAAAGGCAAGAGAAGAGAGAGAAGCATATATGACAAATCGGCATCAGCAAAACCCTGCAAAGATGCAATCGTTCTAGACAAAAGCAAGAATAGAATTCCGAGTGCCACACTTAAACCAACTGAGAAAATAATTGCCAATCTAAAATACCCGCCTATTTTGTTGTATTCCCCTCTAGCCCTTGCTCCCGAGATTAATTTTGAAAGTGCATTTGTCACACCACTTGAGACCAGTCCGAGGGAAAGTGAGTAAAGTGACATAACCATTTGAAAGACACCTATCCCGCGAATAGAAATAATATTTGTGAGCGGAAGCCTAAATAGTGCACCGAAGATTTTGCACACTATTCCACTTGCGATTAATATAAAAGCACCCTTGCCGACTGAGTTTTTCATAGGTTTATGGTGCGGAAAAACAAAAAAAATATACAAAATTATAAAATTGCTATTTACAAACAACAAAAAGTGTGCTATCATATAGTTGAAAAAATCTACAAATTTAAAGGAGCGAAATATGAATACCAATCCACTTATGTTTGATTCGAATATTAATATCAGTCAAAAACAATCTATTATGATACGTCACAATTATACTTATATAATGACACTGCTTAGCAACTTGATCTATTATGAGGGCGATATTGATAAGGTTATAGCCAAATCACCATCAAAGATAACACAAGCATCAAGCGAAAAACTACCTTATTCAGACAAACTTACAGGATACGACACAAATCACTTAGACAAAAAACTTCATGACCTTGTTGAGATATTAAATGAAAACCCAATCATGCCAGACTATAGAGATATTGATACAGGCAAGCCAATGACCGCTCGCCAAGTATTTTCAAGATCTATTTTCTCATTGAACTTCACCAATCTCTTTCAAGGTGATGCAGACAAAAACTCTCCTTATCTTTGGAAGAGTTACAAGTTTACACCTATGGGCAACATTTCGGAAAATGATAGAAAACGTTATGAAAAACGTAATGCATTGTCTGCAGCACTAGATATCTATCAACAATCTCCAAATACAAGAATAGGCATTGACATTTCAAAAGCCTTTGACCTCTTGTTAAAACCAGGTGCTAATGGGAAATATAGACTTGCTCCTGACAACACATTAAAGGCAAGCGAAATGCTTGCTAATGCAATAACAGAACAAACAAAAATCTTTAAAAATGCACCTGCATTCCAAAATATGTTCCATGTAGTTGAAAACGAAGATGAAAAATTTTAATTACAAATAACAAACTATAAAAAATATCCTACATTCTACTGTAGGATATTTTTTTATAATTCATTTTCAATATCTTCATTATTTTTCTCACTATTTTCAGTTGTTTTTTCCTCCTCTACTGAATCTTCTTTTGGAATATCTTGTGCTATTTCTAAATCTCCACTAACTTTAACCTCGATCTCTTCGCCATTCACTATTGCATCCACTGTAACCTCAAATTCTTTAATATTTGTATCAGATTTTCTATTTTTACCAATAATCTGAGCATCACCGCTAGCCTCTGCCTCTTCTTCACCAAAATCAGTAGCATCTTCAGTGTCGAAAATATTTTCCACTTCGCCTGTATCCTCGCTTTCGGTTTCCTTAGGGGGCTTACTTACAATAGGGACATCTTTATTTTTTGGCTCTTCTCTGTCTCCAAGCCTGCTCACTGCATCCATTATAGCCTTGCCTGCCGCTATAACCTCAGCACCTCGTTTTTCTATTTCCTTGCCTGCATCATAAGCACTTAGCACTGCCGATGCATCGCCTTGAACTGGTCCTTTTTTGGCAGTTTCTTTTTGTTTAGTATCGCCTTTGTCTGTACTAGCACTTCCAGCCTTTTTAGGCTTATTACTTGTGCCTCTATCACCACCAGATGACTTAGTTTTGACCGCAGACTTCTTTTTGACCGGAGTTCCACCGCCACCAGATGAGCCACCGCCACCTTTATCCGACTTCATAACTTCAATAGCACCTGGTCTCTTTTGCGCACCATCAATCGCCTTAACTGACTTATTAACCTCGTTTACAATGCTTTTAAGTTCATCTTTATTTACATCTAACTTTTCAAGTCCGCCTTTTTCATCAATTGCACGGTCTAAAAGTGCTTTAGATTTAGTGTACTTATATTTTTCATTGATATCGTTTTCATCTTTATCAACAATCAATTGCTTGTATCTAGCAAGTATCTCTTGACTTTTCGCATCCCCGCTCGCTTCGAGTAGTTTCAACATTCTCATAACATATATTTGCGAGGCAATGTCGTAAAGTCCACCGATATATTCATTTATATCATACTCATCTGACATCAACACAGCAAGTGCAGGCATTTTGAACTCATCATTTTTAATGGCAACATCAAATAAGTTGAATGCCTTTCGCACCTTAACCCTAAACTGCTCATCATAAACATCGGTATAATCAGCAATGTGCGACACAATATACTCATCTTCCAAAAAGTCGTCCACAAATTCGGATAAGTATAGTGATGCCCTCGCTCTATTACCGTCAACCATTTCAATTTTGATATTAAAATAAAAGATTTTTGAAATATATCTTGCTTCCGCTCTGTAAAAATCTTCTCCGCTGTCGCTTATCTCCTTGTTCATGCGAATAAGGTCTAATTTTATTTCATCTTTAATGCGGTATACACCTTTATCATCAATACGACCAACCAGCATAAATCGCATAACCATTATCTTCATACGTGTACGATAATAGTCAATAATATCACCATCAGTCAAAGTGATATCCTGCCCGTAGACCTTGTATGATAACTTCTTCTCATCATTTGCAATCTTTGGCTCGCCCGTTTTCTCAATTACTTTTTCTTTCTCGATTGGGGCCTTCTCATTCGTGTTTTTATCTGCAAATTGAACACTTGAAAAATCTGTGACAGCATCAAATGTGTCAAAAATATCGCTTTTCTTATAACGTCTATTACTCTCGGCTTTT
>CAJFOL010000032.1 GCA_904397185.1 uncultured Clostridia bacterium | reverse complement strand
TCTTTTATTTTTATAGGTACGAGGGCTGGGCGAGGTGGAATAACGTTTATGCCAAAAATTTTGGCAAACTTGTAGCCATCTCCTGTGCTACCTGTTGCTGGGTAACTTTTTCCGCCTGTGGCGACTATCACTTTGTCAAATAAATAGGTGTTTTGAGTGGTCTTGAGCAGAAATTGCTCGCCCGCTTTCTTGATATCAATCACCTTTTCATTCAATTTTATATCGGCATTTTGTGCATTTTTCATAAGTGCCTTTGTAATGTCACTTGCCTTATCGCTGACTGGAAATACTCTTGCACCTCGTTCCACTTTTAAGTGAAAATTTAAGTTTTCAAAAAAGGATATGGTGTCATTGCTATCAAAGTTATTTATAGCCGACATCATAAATTTTTTGCCGTTTACAACATTATCAAGGTAGGTCTCTTTTGATGAAGCATTGGTGACGTTGCATCGTCCTTTGCCTGTGATATATATCTTTTTGCCCGTTTTCTCGTTGCCATCAAAAATGGTTGTATCTATTCCGCTTTTACTAAGTTCTCCGCCTGCGAAAAGTCCACTTGCACCGCCACCTATAACTGCAACTTTCATCTTTTACCTACAAGGCTATTGAGTTCCACTTCTGTCAAGTCTTTATAGTCGCCTCGTCTTAGCCCGCCAAGCCTAACCTGTCCTATCCTGACACGTTTAAGAAGTTTTATTGTCTTTCCTATCGCCTCGAACATACGTCTTATCTGGCGGTTTTGCCCTTCATCTATAATGACTGACAATTTTGTGTTGCCGTTCTCATATGATATAAAATTTACTATAGCACTTGGCATACGTTGCCCGTCAACAACTACACCCTTTCGCATAACTGCCATCTCGCTCTCTTTTATCTCTCCCTCAACGGTGACACGGTACTCCTTGTCTATGTTAAATTTTGGATGAGCGACCTTATTTGCAAAGTCGCCGTCATTTGTGAGTAAGATTAGCCCCTCGGTGTCATAGTCAAGTCGTCCAATAGAAAAAAGACGTTCCTCACTGTCAATAAGGTCATATATCGTCTTTCTCCCCTTTTCATCTTGAGCGGTGCAAGCATAACCCTTTGGCTTGTTAAGTTTTATATACACAAAAGAAGAAGGAAGAGTTATTGTCTTTCCCTCTACTGTCACTTTGTCCTTTTTCTCGTTGATCTGCGAGCCAAGTTCGGTCACCTGTTTGCCATTTACAAATACCTTGCCCTCTTCAATAAGTTGGTCGCATTTTCGTCTTGAGGCAAGTCCGCTGTTACTTAAAAATTTGTTTAATCTCATTTTACCATTTTTCTACTAGGTCTTTTAATTTCTCCCAAATAGAATTTCTCCTTACATTTTCCATTGTATATATTTTTTCGGTAAAATGCAAGTCTTTATCAATAAAAATCTTAACTTCTCCGACTATCCGCCCCTTTTCTACCGGTGCTTCAATGCGGTCTTGTATGTCATAGGTGTAACTTACCTTTTTAAGTTCGCCGTTTTTTAACGGATAGAGATATTTGCCGTATGTGCCTATTTGAACATACTCCTGCTGTCCGCTATCAACCACTATTCTATTTTTGAATGCATAGCCAGAAGTTAGGTCTATTAAGTGATACTCCTTAAATGCCCTATCAATCAATGTCGCACTCTCTTCAAACATTGGTCCGCAGTTAAGCACCACACATACGACATTCATACCATCTCGCTCACAACTTGTGACAAGGCATCGCCCTGCATCATCGGTAAAACCTGTCTTAACACCATTGCAACCATCAAGCGAGGATAGGAGTTTATTTTTATTCTTCAAATATCGACTCTTTTCATCCGCATTGGTAATCTTAGTGTTTTTGGTTGAGACTATATCTTTAAAGGTCTCATTCTGCATAGCATAACTCGTGATTAGTGCTAAATCATAGGCGGTGGCGTAATGAGTCTTTGAGTCCAGTCCATGAGTGTTGTCAAAATGGGAGTTCTCGGCTCCTATCTCCTTTGCCTTTTTATTCATCATATCAACAAAGTTATTTACCGTACCACCACAGTACTCGCCTATCGCCACACTCGCATCATTGCCAGAGATGAGCATAAGTCCATATAATAAATCGCGAAGAGTAAATTCCTCGCCTGCCCTTAAATACAGACTTGTTCCGCTCACCCCAACCGCCTTTGGTGATATAACAAAACTCTCATCCAAATCTTTACCGCTCTCTATCGCCGTGATGGCGGTCATTATCTTTGTAGTGCTTGCCATGGCAAGTTTCTCTTCTTTATTCTTGCTTGCTAGCACCCGCTTTGATGAACTTTCCATGACACACATTGCCTTTGCTGAGGTGTAATATCCACTGTCTGCAAGAGATGAGCGAATTATAATCGACAGGCTGCCAAATACAACCGACAAAAGAAAGATTATCACAAAAAGAAGGCAAAGAGTTGACTTTAACTTATTCTTCATCTTCCCCCTCTTCACTTTCACTCTTTTTCTCTTCATTTAGTTTGCTAAGCAAGGTGTTGAACATATTAAGCACAGTTTGATAGAGCGACTTGTTTTCGACATTTATAAATTTAACCTCACCATTGCCAACAATCAAAAAGCCGACTGGTGTCACACTCATTCCACCACTTGAACCGCCAGCCATTGGAAAGTGATTGGCAACTCGTCTTGAAGAAAGGTCGGCATATTCGCCACCTCCGACAACATAACCGACTGTCACCTTTGAGATAGGTATTATTGTGGTGCCATCGTCCGCCACCACCTTCTCACCTATTATCGTACTTGAGTCCACAATGGTCTTAATCTTCTCCATTGCATTGTCAATAAGTCCGTTGATATTCTCATTGCTTGAATAAAATTTCATAGTTTGCTCCTTTTTTATGTTATCTTTTGTAAAAAAGAAAAAGTTATACAAAATTTTTATCTTTTGGGGCAATTTTTATTTTATCCTTTAGGTATAAGTCGTTTACCCTACATTTTGAGTCTTATCTTCCGTTTGAGTCTTATCTTCATTCTCTGTTTGAGTTTTCTTTTGCTCCGCCTGGTGTTTGCTTAAGACTATTGAGTGGCAAAAAGAATAGAGTACGTCAAACAATGAGATAGACAAAATGCAAGTTAAGGCAAACTGGCAAATCTCCCTGTTGTATGAAATGGTATTGTTTAAAGATAGGCTTGCTGTCGGCTTTTGATTTTTTATGTTTGTAAAAAGTGAGGTTACCACAAAGTTGACAAGCCCTGCCACCATTGCAGATGAAAAGGCATCGCCTGTGCCTATGTTATAGAACACTGCCAACTGTTTTAGCCTGGTCTTGTCCTTTATCTCTTTCATAAAGGTCTGCAAAAATATAATCTCCTCGCTATGAAAGTCCATCTCGACAGTCTCTATCTCGTCATCGTTTTGGGTTATGATTTTCTTGCCCTTTATCCAAAACATTTGATGAAGTAGTTTGATTTTAAAGAGAAAAACACCTACCGCACCTGAAAAATTTAACACATTGAAAGATGCCCTCGCCTCAAGTTTTATTGGAAAGAAAAAGAGAATTATAATGAAAAATGGGATAAATAGATAATAATTCAACTTAGCACCTCGCTTATTGCATTTGATATGATGCTTGCCACAATTTCAACATTGGAGCGAACGTCCTTTGGAGCTAGAATCAAATCTTCTGGACTATTCTCTTTGAGGTCGCTTGCAAAAATCATAAATGGCACACCTATTGATAGGCATGGAACACCCATGCTTTCATGGTCTATCGCTCTATTGAACCTGACCACACCGCTTCCCGGTGTCATGCCTGTGGTGGTAATTTGAAAAGAGGTGCCAAGTCTATAGATTTCATTGGTCGATAATGAGTCAATAATTATGACGACATCTATATACATACATTTGACTATCATCTCCACAAGATCTACCGTCTCAATACCTGTCGAAAAATAGATGTTAGGACAGAATTTGAAAATGTTGTTATTCTTGGACAAGGCATCAATTTTTATCCCATCAAAGACCTCTTTGCCTAGCCTATCTGCCGTGATATCTGGGTTGCCAAGTCCAACAATCAGCACTCTATCCTTCTTCCTAACCTTAAGTGTCTTTAAAAAGTGCGACAGTCTCTCCTTCAAAATATCACTTATATAGACCTGACAGTCTAAGCCAAAATCATAAAGTCTTGGTGCATTTAAAATAAAATAGTCACCACATTTCATGTTATGCTCCTCGCTTTCCATTTCATCTTCAATCGACAGCGAACCTATGGTTATACCGAATTTGTCCAACTTTTTTAAGGTGTAACCATATTTTTTTAAATCCTCTCCACATTCATCAATTAAATCATACATGGTTTTATTTTACCAATTTTTAAAAAAATTATTTATTTTACTTGATTTTATTTAATTTATATGCTATACTCATATAGAATTTTTAAAGGAGAATACTATGCCTAATATTAAATCTGCAGAAAAAAGAGTAAAAATTATCGAAAAAAAGACAGCCGAAAACAAAGCAGTTAAATCTAAAATTGCTACTTTTATCAAAAGATTTAAACTTGCTATTGAAAATAAAGATGTTACTGTTGCTGAAGTCGCTTTTAACGACGTTGTCGCTTTGATGGATAAAGCCGCTTCTGACAATGTTATACACAAAAATAGTGCTGATAGAAAAAAGGCTCATTTTGCTAAACTCTTAGACGACCTCAAAAAAGAAGTTAAGTAAAAGTTAAATAAAAATGAGTTTATTTCCACAAGCATTGCTTGTGGTTTTTTGTGTGCTATTTTATAGATTGCAATTATTCATTCAATCTATTTTCTAAAATCTTGTTGTTTTCACAAAAATTTAAAAAGATTTTAAAATGGGTATTGACAAGCGGGAAAATCTATGTATAATATAGGTATGCTAGATGAAATTAATTTTGCAACGCATAGCGAAGGGGTTGTACATTCTGTACTTCCCCTTTTTTGTTTTTAAAGGGTCTGCAAAATGATTTCGCTGAAAAAATAAAAAAGATGAAATAAAAAATTGCTATTACGATGAAGTGTGCAGTGAATGTTTCCCTGACATCGAAAACAATCAATAAAACATTAGAAAGCAAATAATTACACTTCTAAATGACTTAAGTGAGCCTTCAAAACCAGAGAGTTTTGGTTGGCTCACTTTTTTAGTATTTTTTTCGACAAAGTTTGCATAATTTATCTTAAATTTACTATTGACTTTTAATAAAAAATGAGTATAATTTTCTTTGCACGCAAATTAAACAAACACTTTTAGTGTAAAAAATATTTAAAAATAAATTTATAAGGAGAAGATTATGGAACAAGTTATTAGTAAAAATGTGATGAAAGAGATGTTTAACAAAAGTCAATACCCAGTGCTATTAAATAATAATGATGATGAAAGACTTGGGCAATACCTTAAAACAAAGAAGATTTTAAAAGAATTCAGTCCAGCAAAAGGTGTATATTTTTCTGCTGATGTTTTGTATTTTAAGTCACTTTCATGCTCAAACAAAGAGGACTTCCAATTATATTTTGACCACATTGTAAACTCTTATAATGCCGAATTTATTTATAAGTTTGCAAAGTATCATGCGGACGACCTCACCATTTCACAGATGAGAGATATCTACTCCACCCTTGTTGAAACTGAGAATAGAAAGTATATCAAAAAATTTGCTGAGGATGTGGCTACAAGAATTCCTTATGTTGAAGAAGAGAGATATATCTAAAAAAACATATGGTTGTACAAAAAATACTCGCTAGATAATGCGAGTATTTTTTGTATAGATATTTAGATTTTAGTAATTCAAGTCAATAAGACTTTATTTTAGTAATTTAAGTCAATAAGACCGAATTTGCCGTCCTTTCTTCTGTAAAGAATGTTGATTTTCCCTGTCTCAGCATTTAAGAACACGAAAAAGTCATGACCAAGTCTTTCGATTGCAAATCTTGCATCGTCAATCATCATTGGGTCAAGGTCAAAAGTCTTACGTTTGTAAATTGATGGGAGTTCTTCTGGCTCCTCTTCAATAAACTCGAATGGAAGGAAATTCTCTTGTTTTGAGCCTTTTGCCTTCTTTTCTTTGCGTTTTTCATTGCCTCTAACAATTTGTTTTTCAAGTTTTGGAAGTGCATAATCAATATTGTCATACATATTATCGCTTGTCACTTCACTTCTATACAAAACACCCTTGCTTGTGATTGTGATTTCAAGTTTTTCTTGTTTTGCTTCCTTTTTGCAAACGACTTTGGCATTTGCTTCATCGTCAAAATATTTTGATAATCGTTCGAGTTTTTCTTTAACTATTCTCTCTAGTCTTTGGCTAATCTTGTATCCGCCTCTTTCTAAAAACTCAATTTTCATAAATTCATCCTCCTATACCTATATATTAACAAATATTATAATTTTTTCCAAACAAAAATCAAAAATTTACATATTAAGTTTGTTTTTAATAGGTTTTTATATGAAAGTAATATATAAAAAATACCTTTGATTAATTGCAAAGGTATTTTTCCTGTTTTTCAGTTTTTTACAAAAAAGTTATAGTTTTAATCATTTGTGAAAGTGAGTTTATCGTCTTCTACGTCAATGACTATGTCGCCTTCGTTTTTGAGTTCGCCAACCAATATTTTTTCGGCAATTTGGTCCTCCACCTCTTGTTGAATGTAACGTTTAAGTGGTCTTGCACCATACTGTGAGTTCGAACCTTTCTTGACTATAAATTCAAGTGCATCTTCGGTTATTTTAAGTGACAGATTCTTCTCTTTGAGACGTTTGTTGATGTTTGAGATGAGTATCTTTGCAATCTTGACAAGGTCATCTTGAGTGAGTGGGTCGAAGATACAGATTACGTCTATACGGTTGATAAATTCTGGCTTAAATTTTCGTTTGAGTGCATCCATATAGATAGCACGGCTGTCAATCTCCTCCTGCTCGTCATGGTCACCAAAGCCAAGTTGTTTTTGATGCTGGGTAACCTCTGTTGCACCAAGGTTGCTTGTCATGATGATAATGGTGTTTTTGAAGGAAACCGTTCTTCCCTGTCCGTCTGTCAAACGTCCATCATCAAGTATTTGTAAAAGTGCATTCAGTACATCTGGGTGAGCCTTTTCTATTTCATCGAACAGAACGACTGAGTATGGGTGACGTCTTACCTGTTCGGTCAGTTGTCCGCCCTCGTCATAGCCTACGTATCCTGGAGGTGAACCTATGAGTTTTGACACACTGTGAGATTCCATATACTCACTCATATCTATTCTGACAATATTATTCTCGTCATCGAACATTGCCTCGGCTATCGCCTTGCATAGTTCGGTCTTGCCGACACCAGTTTGCCCCATAAACAAGAATGAGCCTATTGGTCTACGGCTATCCTGCAAGCCAACTCTTGAACGTCTAATTGCTCTTGCGACCGCCTCGACTGCCTGATTTTGTCCAACCACCCTCTTATGCAAGATATCTTCAAGGTGGATAAGTCTATCCTTTTCGCTTTCGGTTATCTTGGTGACTGGGATGCCCGTCCATTTTGACACTACCTGTGCAATTTCATTCGCTCCAATGGAGTTTTTGCTAGATTTTTCCTTTCGTACGTCTAGTTTTTCTTCCTTTTTCTTGAGGTCGTTTTCAAGGTTGATAATCTCAGATTGAAGTTTTGCCGCCTTTTCGTAGTTACGTTGCAAACTTGCCTCATCTCGGCTGGCTGAAAGTGACTTAATTTTATCTTCAATCGACCTTATCTCTTGAGGCTTGAGTGTGTAATTGACTTTTGCCTTTGAACTTGCTTCGTCTATTAGGTCTATCGCCTTATCTGGTAGACTTCGGTCAGAGATATACCTATCAGAAAGCACGGCAGCAGCCTCGATTGCCTCGTCTGTGATGGTTATCTTATGAAAAGCCTCATAACTATCGCGAAGTCCTTTCAAAATTTGTATGGTCTGCTCGACTGTTGGCGGATTTACCATGATTGGTTGGAAACGTCTCTCAAGCGCCTTATCTTTTTCAATAAATTTTCGGTATTCGTCAGTGGTTGTGGCACCGATTGTTTGAAGTTCGCCTCGAGCAAGGTATGGTTTTAACATATCTGCTGGTGAGGTTTCGCCCTTTTCAGAGCCTGCCTGTGCAAGAGTGTGTATTTCATCAATAAAGACAATAATATTCTTGCTTGCAATAATCGTCTCAATGGCATCTTTGAGTTTTTCTTCCATGGACCCACGGTATTTGGTGCCTGCCATAAGTCCACCTATTTCAAGGGCATAGACGACCTTATCTTTGAGAACTTCTGGCACGTCACCTGAGATTATCGCCTGTGCAAGCCCTTCGACTACCGCCGTTTTACCAACACCAGCCTCACCAATAAGCACTGGGTTATTCTTGGTCTTTCGGCAAAGTATTTCAACTAACCTTTGTATCTCTTCCTCTCGTCCGATAACTGGGTCAAGTTTATGTTCCTTTGCCTTGAGGGTTATATCTGTACCCATGTCAAGCAATTTTTCTGGAAGTGTACTTCCTGCTTGTTTGTTTGTGGTTTCCGATTTTTCCTCGCTTGGTGATGCTGAGGTTAAGGCTTGTGTCACCCTATCACGCAACGATTCAATATCAACTCCGTACTGCCCCGTAAGTATTCTATAGGCTACACTGCCCGTGCTTGAAAGTATGGCAAGTAGCAAATGCTCGGTGCCTAAAAATGAATGGTTCATTTGAAGGGCTATTTGCTGGGCTATTCTAAATAGATCTTTGGTCCTTGGAGTGAGTTCCACTTCATTTGAGAAAATCATGGTGTCATCGTCTACGTTTTCTTCAAAAAACTCAAACAAACTTGGCTCGGTAACACCAACTTCTGCCAAAAATTTTGAGGCTAGGCAGTCTTTAACTGACGTTAAGCCATACAAAATGTGTTCGCTTCCAATAAGGTTTGAGCCAAATCTTAAAGCAAACTTGCTGGCATTTTTAATAACTTTTTGTATATTATCTGAAAATGCTGATGATGAATAGTTCATTTTATCTTACCTCCTTTGTCAATTCTTTTATCATGTTAGATATATACTCCGCTCTAACAATATTTTCCTTTTTTTTATCTGATATTTCAAAAATTTCTTTCAAATTTGCACTCATGCCCTGATAATATAACTTTTGATACTTGTCGTCCGAATTTATCCTAATAAAGCCAAGCACTGAGCCTAATTTGACCTGAGAGAGAAGTTCTAGCATTTCTTCCTCGCCAAGTGAATAACAGTTTGCAAGCACTCCATATGCACGGAAACATTTATCCTTGTATAAGTCATAGTTCGTCTCAAGAAGGCTGTCACGAAGTTCCTTTTCCCGTCCGCAAAGAGAATAGATAAACTCGCTTACCTTGTCTATTATCTCGTCCTCGCTCTGACCTAATGAGCCTTGATTTGAGATTTGATAAAAATAGCCTAATGCCTTACTGCCCTCTCCATATATCCCTCTCACTGTCAAGCCGTTGTCCTTTGCCCGCAAAATTATATCTTCCATATTGCCTGTCAGACTGCAGGCAGGCAAAAAGCACATGACAGAGGCCCGCATTCCTGTGCCAAGGTTGGACGGGCTTGCCGTGATAAAGCCTAGGTCGCGGTCAAAGGCTATTGGCAGGCTTGAAATAATCTCATCATCTATCTTGTTTATTCGCCTATATGGTTTGTATAAATTAAATCCTTTCTCAAGGCACTGCTCTCGTATGTGGTCCTCTTCGTTTATCATAACAATAACCTTTTCATCTTCGCTGATTGCAACCGATGAAATGTCCTTGTTTTCAATCAGTTCCTTGCTGATAAGGTGTCTCTCAAACAGAGCATTGCACTCGTTGAGTGATAGATTTTTAAGCGAAAAAAAGTTGAAGGCATCAAACTTCTCAAGTGTTCGCATGACCGAACCTGTGATATACTGTGCATCTATATCACTTTGAAGTTTGGTAAAAAAATTTAAACCTTCAACGTTTCTTGCAAGTCTAATACGTGAAGATATGGCTATATTATCAAATACCTCCATCGCTCTTCACCCTCTTGCCTCTATGCTTTTTGTCGCCATACATCTTCTTGATGGCTTCCTGTAACTGTGGTATTTCACTATAACAATGACAGCACCCTACAAACCCAGTTTGCAAAATTTCATTATAACTTGTGTTGCAATAAGGACATCTATTCATAGGACTATTATATCATATTTTTGCAAATTTTCTAACAAAATGTACCTAATTATCATAAATTTTCATTTAACTTACCTAAAAAAAAGATTTTCATCATATTTACTATTGACAAAGCAGTTTTTATAGGTTATAATTAACTTATAATAAAGGAGATAAAAATATGTTTTATGAAGATTGGCAGAGTAAATTTCGTGAACCAGAATCAGTTATCTTTAAAGTAGACAAATATAAAAAACCAGCATATAAAACTGATAATGCTGTTGATATTTCAGAATATGATACGTTGTTTAAAACACCTATTGTACAAGAAAGAAGACATTATTATGACGAAGATTATAACTATTCACATATAGATCATAAATCAATGATATTTACTCTTCCAGAACTTGGCATGAAAATTGCACTTACTGACCTTTCCCATCGAAATGCTCATCATGTTGGAAGAGTTAGTTATGGACATGATAAAACTGCAGGCGGAGAATATTACGGTAGCATTAATGAAAGAGTTTCTGTAGTGCATTTCAAAGGGGGAAACATCAACTTTAAACAAGTTTACCGCGAATTTCCGAAAAAAGATAGTCCAAATGGAGAACGTAGTGATGGAACTGAGGTTCAAACCGAAGATGTGTTGAAAGCAGGAATTATATACTATTATATTCAAAAATATATTCAGTCACTTTTATCTATAAATACAGATGAGATGACAAATGAACAATTAAATGAAATTAAAAATGAAAAAAATTCTCTCATTGAAGAATTTAACCAATATTTAGACCAAATTATGAGCGGAGATAAAGAGGTCGACCTCCAAGGGTATGCTGACAAAATCTTCGGAGAAGGTAAGCTCAACTTGCAAGAAATCTTGACAAGAAATATAGAGCAAGTCCTTAAAAGCCAAGAAATGGAAGAAGACGAGAGAGTCAGAAAAGAAAAAAGACGAGAGAAAATTTCTGATGCAATAGATAAAGCCGTGTATATTGTCACATTGCCTGTAACCTTCCCTGTTTTGAAATTGGCAAAATTTGTAGATTTTATTAAAGATAAAATATTCACCTTTGTTAAGACCAAACAAAGAGAAAAAAGAGATAAATTAATAGAAGAAGAAAGAAAAAGAGAGAGACAGGAAGAAATTGACAAAGTAAGACAATTTTAATATGTCAAATTTTTAAAAATTTTGAATGCACAGAAAAAACATATCATTTGAAGGTTCGCCTCACTTTGATATGTTTTTTTGTTTGTAAAAATTTTGATATTTTGTCGAAAATTTGGCATTTATTTGTATAAACAGATTTTTCGAGTTCTATATTCGATATTTTATAACATTACTAAAAAAAGTATATCGCAAATTGATATACTTTTAATTATATGGTTTTTACTAATATGAGCATTTTATCATGTGTAAATTTTTGCATTAGTCGTCATAACCGCGTTCATCACCCTCGTACTTGCTGAGTTTGTTACCTGCAAATACAACAGCACCAATGGTTACTGGAGTGGCTAAGTAACCTACCGCTTCCATAATTTTAGAAGAGTCTACCATTTTTTCTGCTTCATTATACTCTTTTAAGATACCCTCATTTTCTGTCATCTCCATATACTGGTTGAGTGTGACAAGTGTTCTAAAGTTATCAGCAAAATTTGTCTTTGCCTGTTCAAGTTCATTAAGAGAAATCTCACCTGCTTCATATTGTGCTTGTGAGGTAACTATTGTGTTATCATATAATTTCTTAAGTCTTCCCCAGTCATTTACATCAAGCACAACGTCTTGAGGATTTGAGCCGTAGAGTTGTTCTTTATCAAAATTATCCTCTACAAAATTTACAATAGTCGCACTGTCTTTGTATGTGTCAACAATCTCTTGAAGGCTGTTTATCTTGCCTTGGTTGATACCTTTCAAAACAGAGCCTGTTACTCCTAAAGCAAGCGGTGCAAGCATTACTAAACCCATGAATGCTGGCACAACAACATCAAAGGCTGTTTCGGCGAAGTCTCTCAATTTGTCGCCAAAAGACATTTTATAAATATCGTCTTCCTTCTTTAAAACCCCTTTTTCTTCGTTCATATTTATCCTCCGTTTGATCTATAAGCATTATACTACAACTTTTAGCATTTGTCAATAGGAGATTTTATTCTTCCTCGATTCCTTTCATGGTGAGTGAAATACGTTTCTTTGACAAGTCTACTGATAGCACTTTGACCTTTACCCTATCACCCACTTTGAGTACTTCGCTTGGGTGTTTGATATAGGCATCGGATATCTGGCTTATATGCACAAGTCCGTCTTGATGCACTCCAATATCGACAAATGCACCAAAATCGACTACATTTCGTACCACACCATCAAAGACCATACCCTCTTTCAAGTCCTCCATAGTGATAACGTCACTTCGAAGTACTGGTTTTGGCATACTTTCACGAATATCTCGACCTGGCTTCAAAAGTTCTTTTGTGATGTCGTTGAGGGTTGGCACACCTATCTCGCACTCCTTTGCTACCTTTTCTTCACCTTTAAGTTCAATGAGTTTTGGCAGGTTTGAGATATTGCCATTCTTCACGTCTTCTTCGCTCATATCGAAGAGTTTGAGAAGTTTTCGTGTCGCATTATAACTTTCTGGATGCACTGCGGTGTTGTCAAGGATTTCATCTCCGCCTACAACACGAAGGAAGCCTGCACACTGCTCATATGCCTTTGGTCCAAGTTTTGGCACCTGCAACAGTTGCTCACGGTTCTTTATCCCTTTAACCTTTGCTCTATAAGAGACAATATTCTTGGCGATAGACATATTAAGTCCTGAAACATAACTGAGAAGGGATGGGCTTGCCGTGTTAAGGTCGACTCCGACAGAGTTTACACAATCCTCAACAACTCCTGTCAACACTTCGGTAAGCCTGTTCTGTGGCATATCATGTTGGTACTGCCCTACACCTATTGATTTAACGTCAATCTTGATAAGTTCTGCAAGTGGGTCTTGGAGCCGTCTCGCAATTGACACGGCACTACGAAGTGATACGTCATAGTCTGGAAATTCCTCAGCACCTAATTTGCTTGCAGAGTAGACAGAAGCACCCGCCTCTGATACGACCGCATAACTCACAGGGCGAGAGACATGTTTGATAAGTTCGCTGACAAATATCTCTGCCTCTTTTGAAGCGGTACCATTGCCTATTGAGATGACATTAACATTATACTTTTCAATAAGTTTTTTAAGTTTCTCAATTGACTCCTCGGTCTTTGATTGAGGTGGAGTTGGATAAACTACGGCAGTGTCAAGCACGTTGCCGTTTTTGTCAATAACTGCAATTTTGCAACCTGTTCTATATGCTGGGTCAAGTCCTAAGATGATGTTATTTTTTAAAGGTGCCTCCATAAGAAGAGGTTTTAAGTTGACTTCAAACATTTTGATAGCCTGTTCATCCGCTTTGTCGGTCAAATTATTTCGGCACTCCCTCTCAAGTGCTGGGAAAAGAAGTCTATCATAGGCATCTTGCAGTGTCTCTTCCATAAGGCTATCGGTGTCAGGGTTATTCTTCTTAAAGTGCTTATTGATAACCGCCATTGTGAGGTCTGGGTTAATCTCAATGTTGACCTTAAGACACTTTTCCTTCTCTCCTCTGTTGATAGCAAGGATACGGTGGCTTGGAATATTCTTGACCTCTTGTTTGAAGCCTGCATAGGTCTCATAGGTTGGGCTGTTTTCATTCTCGACAAGTTCACAGGTGATAAATGCCTTGTTTTCAAGCAAAAGTCGAAGTTCTTTTCGTAGTTCGGCATTGTCAGACACTCTTTCTGCGACAATATCTTTTGCTCCCTGTATTGCCTCGGCGGTCGACTTAACCTCATCAGTAAGGTACTTCTCTGCCTCTTTTTTTATCTCATAACTCTTGCTCTGAGCCTGCAAAATATCGGCAAGACCTTCAAGTCCTTTGGCAATAGCCACTGATGCCCTTGTCTTACGTTTTGGCTTGTATGGTCTGTAAATATCTTCAACTTCTGTCAAAGTTTTGGCATTTTCAAGGGCAACTTTTAACTCGTCCGTCCACTTGCCCTGCTCGGTTATCGCCTTTTCTACTTTTGCTTTCTCATCGTTTAAGTTCCTTAAATATTTGAGTCTATCGGCAAAGGCACGGAGGGTTTGATCATCGCACGTTCCGTGCATTTCCTTTCGGTATCTGGCAATAAACGGGATAGTGCATCCCTCGTCTATTAGGTTTATAATATTTTGCGAATACTCTTGTTTAAGTCCAAATTCTTGGGCAAGTGTGGTTGTAATATCCATTTAAATTTTCTCCTTTATCTTTCTTGCAATTTCTATTGTTTTCTTTTGAATGCTGTCAAACTCTTCAACTTTTATATGCACTTTTTTATCCAAAATGTTGTCAATATTTTCCTCTTGAAATAGGTCTAATTCTATCTCGTCATCTGACTTATCAGTCAAACTGTCAAGCACCTCTTCGGTCGAAATGTTCCCGCTTTCATGCATAAGGTTGAAAGTGTTAAGCACGGCAAGTTTTCCTTCAAACAACATATCTACATTATAGCATTTTCCGCTTGAAAAACCAAACTTTAAACGGTGATAAATGAAATTAAATAAATTTATTGCACCCATTCCCCGTTTGCCGTCACTTTGAGGCGAAAAAATACAGGTTTTATCATAGTCCTTGACAATCTTTTGGTCGTCCTTGTCAAGGTAATTTAGTCCATAAACGAAGCACTCTCTATCCAAAAGTCCAAAACTTTCAAGCACCTCGGCAGGCGAAGATGAGTAGGTATTTACAATCTTTCCCACATTTTCAAGGTCGCTTGCAAGTTCTATCGCAAGAGGCACATCTGCTCTCGCTGAAAAATCGGATATGGCAGAAAGTAGGTCTTGGTTATAGTCAACTAGCGACTCAATGTCAAGCATAGTTCGTCCGCCAACAAGACTGCTCGTAGGCATTTGGGCATATTTTTTGGCAGTGACTATTTCCCTTCCTTTCAAATGGTATTTATCTAACAACTTTAATCCCATGCCAAACTCTGGCACCTTGATATTGAGTGTGCCGACACCCGCTTGCACATTTTTCGCTACGGCATATTCTATCACTGTCTCTTTCTCTTGTAAAGATAACAAACTTAATATATCGTCATAGTACTCCTCTTTAACGTTCAAAAAATCACCCAAACCGCAGTAGATACCCTCGCAATAGTGGTTGACAAACTTGTTTATTCTTATTTTATCTTGGCTTGTATGCATAAAACTCCTAAAACTAACCTATTATACTAAAAAAAGGGAGTTTTGGCAAATGAAAGAGAGAGTTATTTTACATTCTGACGTAAATAATTTCTTCGCCTCAGTCGAATGTAGCACTCGGGATGACTTAAAAGGACTCCCTGTCGCAGTTACTGGCAATCCCGAAAAGCGAAATGGCATCATACTTGCTAAAAACGAAATTGCTAAAAGTTATGGAGTAAAAACTGGGCAGGTCATAGGTGAGGCTAAGGCAATCTGCCCCTCTCTCGTCTGTCTGCCACCACACTATCAACTCTACGAAGAGATTAGTCAAAGGCTTCACAATCTCTACCTTGACTACACCAATTTTGTTGAGCCACTCGGGCTTGATGAATGCTGGCTGGACGTGACGGGCAGTCTAAAGTACCTGCAAAAGACAGGCAAACAAATCGCAGATGAGATAAGAGAGCGGGTCAAAAGTGAGTTCGGGTTTACCGTCTCTGTTGGGATGTCATTCTCTAAAATCTTTGCCAAACTTGGCTCTGATATGCGAAAGCCTGACTACACCACTTGCATCCCTAAAAATAAATTTAAACAGATGGTATACCCCCTTCCTCTTAACTCTATTGTCGGCATAGGCAGACGGCTTGAAAAGAAGTTTCATGCAATTGGCATTGACACTATTGGAGACTTTGTCAAACTTGAAGACTCCTATCTTGAGAGTATTATGGGAATAAACGGCATTCGACTTAAGCAAGATTTGCTCGGGCTAAGGCAGGAGGCAGTGGCTGACTACTACACTCTTCCGCCACCTAAAAGTATTGGCAATGGCACGACCACTTTAAAAGATATAATAGAGCGAAAAGACGTCCAAAAAGTCATCTATTTTCTCGCCGAAAAGGTGTCTTACCGCATGATTAAGCATAAGGTCTATGCTAGCACCTTTTCAATTACCTTAAAGACCAAAGATTTAAAGACCTATCACATCTCAAGGAAATTTAGACCGACAAACAGCATTGATGAAATTGCAAAAAACTGTCTATTGCTCGCCGACAAAATTTGGAAATACAACTACCCTCTTCGTGCCGTGCGAATAAAAGGCTCGAATTTGGTAAGTTCTTCTGTCAAGCAACTGTCAATTTTTGATGAGGTAAAACCTGACGTCTCTACAGCGGTTAAACTTATAAACGACAAGTACGGCAAAATAGAATTTGCAAGCAATATGGCAAATTTTATCAACAAAAGTTCTCATCCACAAGAATAAGTGTGACTATTCGCCCATTTTCGTCTGTTTTCTAAAACTTTTTTATTATTTTGTTTTGATTTTTGCTCATTTTATAATATACTTATATAAAGATTTATTTAAAATCTTTCAAAAACCAAACAGAGACCAAAATTTTGTCTGTAAAATGCTATATTTTTGCATAATATATAAAAATAAAATTAGGAGATAATTATGAAATATCAAATTCTTGTAGATAGTGCCTCAGACCTTCTAAGCGACTACTACACTGACCCTGAGATAGGTTTTAAAGTTGTGCCACTCACTATTCATGTGAATGACAAAGAGTATGTTGATAACGACTCATTAAATATTCAAGAAATGCTTGCTGATATGCATGCCTCGAAAAAATCATCTTCCGCTTGCCCTGCCCCTCAATCTTTCTTAAGTGAGTTTGACAATGCTGAGTATACTTTTATTGTCACAATCACCTCTAAACTTTCTGGGTGCTATAATTCGGCTGTTGTGGCTAAAAATTCTTATTCAAAACCTGAAAACATTTGTGTTATTGACTCGAAAGCAGTCAGCGGAACAGAAATGTTAATTGTTGACAAACTCATCGAACTCATTAAACAAGACCTGCCATATGAACAAATTGTCAAAGAGATAACCGAATATAGAGACAAGCGAAGTCTATACTTTATACTCCAAAAATTCGACAACCTTGTCAACAACGGACGAATGAGCAAAATTGCCGGGCTTATTGCAAGCAAACTTGTGATACGTCCTATTTGTATCGCATATGAAGGCGAAATTAAAATCGCCAAAAAGATAATCGGCATTAAAAACACATTCACAAAACTTGTGCAGATGATAGGCGAGAAGGCAAAAGACTTTTCAAAGGAGACACTTATCATAACTCACTGCTTTGCTGAAGAAGAGGCAAACTATATTAAATCCGACCTTGAGAAAAAATGCAACTTTAAAGAAATACGTATTCTTCCAATGCGAGGGTTATGCTCATACTATGCTCTCGAAAAGGGCTTGATAATCTGTCACTAACAAGCCCAGGGGCTTGGCGGTTGTCCGCCAAACTTAGTTTGGATCATTATCAGCGAACTAAATGTCGCCCGATGTGTCAGATTGAGTGTATTTAGGCTTATACTATATCTCCGCTCTCTAACCAACCAAATGTTTGACGACCAAACTTAGTTTGGATCATTGTCAGATTAAGGAAGATTTGGGTTTAGACTTTTTCTCCGCTCTCTAAAAATAGAAAGCGGATAACAAGACTGCTCTAACATATTTTAGGAACAGTGGTTTTGACATAAAACTTTATAAAAAACTAGTCTTTTTAAAAATTGACTAGTTTTTTCGTTTTGAAAAAAGATTTTATGAAAATAAAGACAAGTATTTTTAATATGATTGTGAAAAAGTTATTTCAATATCACTTGTAACCTCAATGTAAAGAATATTTTGATCCTCGCTTGTATAAGTGTTTACGATGTCATTTTCGACTGCGGTAAATGTAGTAAGATTTTCGCCTACAATTCCAGTATTCTCACCTCGCCTAAATGATCCTATTATAGTTGAATAAATTTTAAAATTGGTTGTATGCCCATCTCCTACAGCATATGGTTCTAGTTCAATATCATTATTGGCATAATTTACACTTAATCCACTACTCAAATATGATTGATAATCACTAATCATAAGAAGTGAATTTACTGGAACTTCTATTGTCTCTCCCCTACTTATATCATATATTGTATCTGACTTGTCTGATTTGATATAAAAGATATCAGCAGAATTCATGCCATTTCCTGAATCATTAAATGTAACCGTATAGCCGTCTTGTTTTTCTTCTAAAGAAATACTAAATTGCTCTAAATCAAGTGTTGCAATGCCTGGTGCAGATATAACAATCTCGACTGTACCTGATGGTGTGTCGGTTGTCAAAATATCACCCTGTGATATTGCGTCTCCATTTATTGTACCACTAACTGTAATCTCTGCACCGCTTATGCTTGTTGTTGTACTTGCAATGTAGGTTGTATCTGTGGTGTTGATTATATCAATATATATAGACAAGCCACCTGTGGTGTTGTCAATCTGTCCTAAGTTTAAATTCATAGTTGTGTTGACATAACCTGGCACAAAGTTTGTAATAGTCTCACCTGTACTACTTGCAGACTGCATACTATCCTTTATCCTTATGTCCTTTACATAAAGACTTGGGTCACTTATTGAAAAATCAACTTGCCCCTTTAAATTGATTGTTTGCGTTCCTACTGCCCATATTCCTACTATTAAAAAAGTGACTACTAAACACAAAGCCATAAGTACTGACAATAATTTTACCTTTAAACTTCTCATAAAATACCCCCATATTTAAAATAGGCTAGAAAATTTTTAAATAGCATCTTTTATGTGGATAACTATTTTTTAAAAATTTTCTAGCCTATTTTACCCCCCCCGCCTTTTTTGTCAAGCAAATTGATGCACTTCGCATAAACTTTTCCACCAAAAAAGGCTACTGACCTGTACTACTTCGAAAAATAAGGATAATTTTTGAAAAAGTCGGCGACATTTAGTCGCTGATGCAAACTAAGT